>NZ_ANAH02000072.1 GCF_000335475.2 Cystobacter fuscus DSM 2262
GCCGCCGGGGCCGCCGGGGCCGCCGGGGCCGGGCGCCGGCGTCCGATCCACCCGGCAAGGGTGCGCGCGCCACCGACCGCCAGCACCGTGAGCAGCAGGTAGGCGGCCATGCCCATCCAGTACCAGCTGCCTTGCGAGAAGGCGGCCACGGCCTCCGAGGGCACGAGCGCCATGAGCGGCCGGGACACGATCAGGCTCGCGCCGAGCACGCCCAGCAGGATCGCGCCCGTGCGCCGCCAGAGGGGAGACCTGCCCGTGTCCCGGAAGAGACGTCGATACAGGTACAGGTGACCGCCCACGACGGTGATGGACAGCAGGGCGAAGAAGACGAGGAGCCGTGTCGGAATGGCCATGTGCCCTCGCATACTCACGGGCACTCCGGATCGTCGCAACCCTTCCGTCCATGAAGAAGCGTGAAGCGGGCGC
This sequence comes from Cystobacter fuscus DSM 2262, assembly GCF_000335475.2. Classification (NCBI taxonomy): domain Bacteria; kingdom Pseudomonadati; phylum Myxococcota; class Myxococcia; order Myxococcales; family Archangiaceae; genus Cystobacter; species Cystobacter fuscus. Next base: position 427 of record NZ_ANAH02000072.1, read on the forward strand.
CCGTTCAGCCAAGCAGGGAGCGCAGCGCCTCGGACAGCTCGGGTTGGCGGAAGGCATAGCCCGTCTCCCGGGCCCGCTCGGGCAGCACACGCTGGCCGCCGAGCGCCGTGACGGACATGTCCCCCAGCGCGAGCTTCAGCGCGAAGGCGGGCACCGGCACCAGGGCCGGCCGTCCCAGCGCCGCCCCCAGTGCCTGGGCGAAGCGCGCGTTCGTCACCGGCTCGGGCGCCGTCACGTTCATGGGCCCCCGCAGGTCCTCCCGCTCCAGCGCGTGGTGCAGGAGCCCCACGGCATCCTCCAGGTGCACCCAGCTCAGGTACTGCCGCCCCGAGCCCATGCGTCCCCCCAGGCCCAGCCGGAACAAGGGGAGCATCGTCCCGAGCGCGCCGCCCGAGGGGTGCAGCACCACGCCGATGCGCGCCACCACCGTGCGGATGCCCGCGTGCTCGGCCTCCAGCGCCTCGGCCTCCCAGCCCCGGCACACCCACGCGAGGAAGTCGTCTCCGGGTGCTCCCGTCTCCGTCAGGGGCTCCTCGCCACGGTCCGCCCCGTAGTAGCCAATGGCCGAGGCGGAGACGAAGTGGCGCACCGTGCCCGCCGTGCGCAGGGCCTCCACCAACAACCGCGTGCCCACCACCCGGCTGTCCTGGATGCGCTGGCGCGCGGCGGCCGTCCAGCGCTGCGCCACGGGCTCGCCCGCCAAGTGCACCACGGCCTCCGCTCCCGCCAGGGCCTCGGGCGACAGGGGCGTGGTGGCGTCGAAGAAGGAGCCCGTCACCCCCGGCGGCAGCCGCCCGAGCGCGCGCTTCACGTCTCGCGCCAGCACGTGCACCGCGTGGCCCGCGTCCAGCAGCCGCCGCACCAGGGGCGGGCCCAACAGCCCGCTCGCTCCACTGAGGGCGACCTTCATGGGGCCACCTTCATGGATGGGCGTCCCGCGGCGCGCCCGTCATGTTCACGCCGAGCAGCGTGCTCAGGTGTCCGAAGAACACGTCCATGTCCTCTTCATCCAAGCGGCCCGAGTGGCTGTAGACGATCCTGCCGTCCGCGCTCAGCAGCATCACCGAGGACGTCTTCTTCGGCAGCTTCCAGGGCGCGTCGCCCAACACGCCCTCCAGGTCCACGAGGATGGGCACGCCCCACTTCTTCTCCTCGCCGCGCACGTGTGACAGCGCGATGTCCCGCGCGGGAAAGAAGTTGAAGGACTCCAGGTTGGCCACCGCCACCACCCACGCCGCCTGCAACAGCCCCATCTCCCGTCCCCGGTTGAACAGCGCGTCCTTCAACGAGGCGTTGAGTGTCGTCGAGTGGCGATCCTCGTAGAACAGAATGACGGGTTTTCCCCGCCACTGGGACAGGGCCACTTCTCTTCCACGGGAATCCCACAAGGTTGCATTCATCGGCACGGCCTCCGGGGGTGCGGCGAGGGCGGAGCCGGTGGCCAGGACTGCGGCCATCAGTGCTCCCGCGAACCACGTCTTCAGGGGAAACGATGTTGGACGAGGCATGTACAAACCCTGAACATAGCCTTGACAAACCTTGGACGCAAAGGTTACCTCCACATACGAAGGTAGCCACGCGTCTGGAGGAGTGCCGTATGGGGCCCACGCCGTTCATCGCCGCTGCACCCAGGTTGGCTCCCTCCGTGGAGCGGACGTGGGTGGCGTTGGTGCGGGCCCAGGTGGAGGGCGCCCTGGCCGAGCTGTTGGTGCTTCCGGACGAGGCAAGGTTGGACGAAGGGTGGGCAAGGGCACTCGGCCAGACGAGGGCTCAGCTGTCCCGCTCTCCCCAGCAGATGCGCCCGGCGCTGCTGCTGGCGGGCTATTGCCTCGCACGAGGCTCCACGGTGGTGCCCGCGGGCCTGTGGCGCTTCGCCGCGGGCCTCGAGTTGCTGCATGCCTCGCGGGCCCTCCACTCCGACGTGCTGGCGTTCTCTCGGCCGCGCCCGGAGGGAGCACCGCTGCACGCGCGGCTCGCGCCGGGACCCGCGGGAGGGCACCTGGCGGTGGTCGTGGGAGATCACCTCTTCGCCCGCGGGCTGGAAGTGATGATGGAGGCGGACGTGCCGGGAGCCGTGCAGGCGAGCCAGTACTGCCTGCGGATGGATCGCTCCACGGTGCCGGGCCTCTTCCGCCGGGAGCAGGGCGGGGTGCTGGCGGAGCAGGGTGGCGCGCGTCAGGCGCTGCGGCTCGCCCGCCTGCGGATGGTGCGCGAGGGGCTCGCCACCGCCCTGGTGTGCGGCGCGATGCTGGCGGGCGCGGAGGACTCCCTGCGGCTGCGGCTGGCGCGCGTGGGGTGCGGCCTGGGGCTCGCCACCCTGCTTCGTCAGGAGTCCGCGAACCTGCTCGAGGTGCCCTGGGGCGGCCCTGGCGACTTCGTACTGGGGCGATGCACCTTCCCGTTGATGGCCGCCTGGTCGCGCTCGCGACCCGAGGCGCGCGCGGAACTCGAGGCCCTGTGGAACCTGCCCCGCGAGCAGAAGGACGCCGCCGTGCTGTCGCGGGTGCGCGTCCTGGTGGACGAGGCCGGGGGCCGCTCGGCCACCGAGCGCATCGCCGCGCGGGCGGCGCACGGCGCGGTGCGGGCGCTCGCCGCATTGCCCAATCCCCAAGGCCTGCGCGACCTGATGCGGGCGCTCGTGGGTCCGTCGTCCCTGCCGATGGTTTGAGAGGAGATGCACCGTGGAGCGTGGCAAGCGACAAGCGGTGGTGGTGGGCGCGGGCGTGGGTGGACTCGCGGCGGCGGCGCGGCTGGCCCACGCGGGCTTCAGCGTGCACCTGTTCGAGAAGACGGACGGCCCGGGCGGGCGCTGCAATCAGCTCAAGGTGGACGGCTTCACCTGGGACCTGGGCCCCACCATCGTGCTCATGCCCGAGGTGTTCGAGGAGACGTTCACCTCGCTCGGCCGGCGCATGGAGGACTACCTCACGCTGCACCGGTGCGATCCCAACTACCGCATCCACTACCGTGACGGCTCGGCCATCACCTTCACCTCCGAACTTTGTGCCATGGGGCGCGAGCTGGAGCGGGTGGAGCCCGGCAGCTTCCAGCGCTACCTGTCCTTCCTCGCGCTCGGCCGCACCCAGTACCGCACGGGGTTGGATCACCTCGTGGGCCGCAACTACGCGGGCCTGTCCGACTACTTCGTGCCCTCGGTGTTCAAGCGCATCCTCGAGGTGCGCGCGCACCGGCGCATGTACTCGGAGGTCGGCCGCTTCTTCAAGGACGAGCGGCTGCGCGCGGGGATGACCTTCCAGTCCATGTACCTGGGCGTGTCACCCTATGCCGCGCCGGGGGTGTTCGCGCTGCTGCCCTTCACGGAGCTGGGCGTGGGGGTGTGGTTTCCCCAGGGCGGGCTGTATGCCATTCCCCTGGCGCTGGAGAAGGTGGCGCGCGAGGAGGGCGTGCACCTGCACTACGGCACGCCCGTGCGGCGCATCCTCACCGAGGGCAAGCGCACCACGGGCGTGGAGCTGGAGGGCGGCGAGGTGGTGCGGGCCGACGTGGTGGTGTGTAACGCGGATCTGCCCTACGCGTACGAGAAGCTGCTCGACCAGAACGTCACGCGGCTCAAGCGCGCGGACAAGCTGCGCTACACCTCCAGCGGCTACATGCTCTACCTGGGCATGCGCCGACGCTACGACGAATTCCTCCACCACAATGTCTACTTCGGCAACGACTACAAGGGCTCGTTCGACTCCATCTTCGAGCGCTTCCGTGTCCCCGAGGATCCGAGCTTCTACGTGAATGCCCCCGCCCATACCGACCCGAGCCTCGCGCCGCCGGGCAAGGACGCGCTCTACGTCCTGGTGCCCGTGCCCCATCAGCACGAGGGACTGGATTGGAAGACGGAGGGCCCGCGCGTGCGCGCCAAGGTGTTCCAGCGCCTGGCGGAGCTGGGCCACACGGAGCTGGAGCGCGACATCGAGGTGGAGCGCGTGCTCACCCCGGACGACTGGGCGTCCACGTTCAACCTGGCACGGGGCAGCGCTTTCGGGCTCGCGCAAAACTTCTTCCAGATTGGTCCCTTCCGTCCGTCCAATCAGGATCCGCGTGTGAAGAACCTCTTCTTCGTGGGAGCCTCCACGCAGCCCGGAACGGGACTGCCCACGGTGCTCATCTCCGCGCGTCTGGCGGTGGAGCGCATCCTCACGTGGGCGGGAGTGGACAACGTGGTGCGCGCGCCTGGGGGGACCGGGCCCGGTTCAATGGAGGAAGCGGCATGAAGTCGCGGGACGAGAGCCTGGTAGCACGGGGTTACCGGATGGCGGAGCAGGTGACCCGGCACCATGCCAAGAGTTTCTTCTTCGCCTCGTTCATGTTGTTCGGCATGAGGCGCAAGGCGGCCTTCGCCCTCTACGCCTTCTGCCGGCGGCTGGACGACATGGTGGACGTGGCGGACGGGGCGGACAAGGGCGCGGTGCCCGCGGACCTGGCCGAGCGGCTGACCCGCGCGCGGCGCGCCGTGGCCGAGCTCTTCCTGGACACCCCCGAGCTGGCGGACCCCCGCCTGCCTCCGCCCGCCACGCGCGCCAGCGGTGGCGAGGGGCCGTGGCACCCCGCGGAGCTGGCCGCGCTCGTGGACTGCATCCAGCGCTTCCGCGTGCCCGAGTACCCCATGCAGGAGCTCATCTCCGGCATGGAGATGGACCTGACGATCCGCCGCTACGACACCTGGTCGCAGCTGGACTTGTACTGCTACCGGGTGGCCGGCGTGGTGGGGCTGATGATGGCGGCCATGCTCGGGTGCTCCGAGGAGTGGGCGCTCGGGCCCGCGGCGGACCTGGGCCGGGGCATGCAGCTCACCAACATCCTCCGGGACGTGGGCGAGGACCTGGAGCGCGACCGCGTCTACCTGCCCCTGGAGGAGCTGGCGGCCTTCGGGCTGTCGTTGGAGGACCTGCGCCGGGGCGTGGTGGATGAGCGCTGGCGCGACTTCATGCGCTGGCAGATCGCCCGGGCGCGCGCCTACTACGAGCGCGCCGCGGCGGGCATCCCCGCGCTGTCGGGCTTCGGCTCGCAGCGCATGGTGATGCTCATGGGCTCCATCTATGGAGACATCCTGCGCGTCATCGAGGAGCGCGATTTCGACGTCTTCTCGGGCCGCTCGGCGGTGACGAAGTCGCGCAAGTTCGCGCTGGCCACCCACGCGCTCGTGCGGCCCGCGACGGTGCCCCTCATGCACGTGCGCGCGCCGGGTGAGGCGGCGCTGCCCCTGCTGCCGTCCACGCGCGCCGTCACGACGGGATCCATGCCATGACGCGCGAGCGTCCGGGAGTCGGGAGATGAAGTCCATGCGTGTCGCGGTGGTGGGTGGTGGAATCGGAGGACTGACGGCCGCCGGACTGCTGGCCAGGGAGGGTCATGACGTCACCCTCTTCGAGGGCGGTCCCCACCTCGGCGGCAAGGCGCAGTCCGTGCAGGTGGGCGGACTGCGGCTGGACACCGGGCCCACGCTGCTCACGCTCCCGGACGTCGTGCGCGGGCTGTTCGAGTCGCTGGGCGCGGCGGATCTGCTGCCGCCCTTCCTCGAGCTGGAGGCGCAGTGCACCTACCACTTCGCGGACGGGTGCGGCTTCGTGGCCCACAAGGACCTCGAGCGCACCGCGGACAGCGCCGCGCGGCTGCGTCCCAGCGAGGGCAAGGGCGTGCACGGCTTCTACGCGGAGGCCGAGCACATCTGGCGCGCCGCGGGCGAGCCCTACCTGGAGGCCCCCTTCGAGGGCATGGCGGGCTTCATGTCCCGGGTGATGCGCCGGGGCATGGTGGCCGTGGCCCGGGGCATGAAGCTGTCCACCCTGGATGACCTGGCGCGGGCGCATTTCAAGACGGAGCACATGTGGCAATTCGTGGGCCGCTTCGCCACGTACGCGGGGGCATCGCCCTACGCGGCGAGCGCGGCCTACGCCCTGGTGCCTCACATCGAGCGCGCGTACGGCGTGCACCACGTGCGGGGCGGGATTGGGGCGCTGGTGGACGCGCTCGGGGCGGCGGTGGCGCGCCTGGGCGTGAAGGTGCACCTGAACACGCGCGTGCACTACCAGCGCGAGGGCCACGGCTACCGGGTGGGTCCTTCCGGCGGCGAGGAGCGCTTCGACTCGGTGGTGGTGAACGCGGACCCGCTGGACAAGCTGGGCCGCGGAAGCGAGCCGCTGTCGCTGTCGGGCCATGTGCTGCTCTTGGAGGTGGACGGCCGTCCCGCCCTGCCGCACCACACCGTGCTCTTCAGCCGGGACTACCGGCGCGAGTTCGACGAGCTGTTCGCGGGCCAGCTCGCGGCGGATCCCACCGTGTACTTCTGCAACCCCGCGGCGACGGATGACACGGTGGCGCCGCCGGACAAGACGGGCCTGTTCGTCATGGTGAATGCCCCGGCGCTGCCGCGCGAGCCCGCTGCCGCCGAGCGCGCCGCGGCGGAGTGGGAGCTGCACGGCGAGCGCGTGAAGGCGCAGATGTTCGACAAGCTGCTCACCCACTACCCGGAGCTGCGTGGGCGCATGCGCGTGGTGGCCCAGCGCTCGCCGGTGGACCTGGCGGCGTTGGGTGCGCCCGGCGGCTCCATCTACGGCTTCCTGCCCCACGGCCGCTTCGGTCCCTTCCGCCGTCCGCGCATCCGGGGAGGCACGCCCGGACTCTTCTTCGCGGGCGGAGGCACGCACCCCGGCGGAGGCGTTCCCCTGGTGATGCTCTCGGGCCAGTTCGCCGCCCGCATGGCGTCCGCGCACCTGAGGAGCGGCGGATGAGGCGCCTGGATTTCCTGACGCCGCGTGCCCTCCGGGGCGAGTCGTGGCTGGACGCGCTGCCGAAGCTGCCGGAGACCGCCGGGGCCTATCGCTGGTTCTACGCCGACGTGACGGCGGGCGAGTACAGCGCCGTCTTCATCTTCATGCTCGGCTCGCTCTTCTCCCCGCGCTACTCGGTGGGGGCGCCGCGGGGCGCGCTGCCCCTGCAACACAGCGCGGTGAACTTCGCGCTCTACCACCGCGGCCGCGGAGTGCGCTGGGTGCTCAGCGAGTATCCCCGGGCGTCGGTGTGCCAGTCGGGCCGGGAGCTGCTCATCGGCCGCTCGCGCCTGGAGTACACGCGGGAGGGCCAGGTGTGCCTGGAGGTGGATGAGCGGTGCGCGCCCTTTGGCGGAGCGCTGCGCGCGCGGCTGGTGCTCCAGCCCGAGTCCTTCTCGACCGAGGAGGTGCAACTGGTGCCGGGCGTGCCGCACTACTGGCGGGCGCTGGCGCCCCGGGCGAGGGCGTGGCTGTCGGTGGACTCCGAGGGCGTGCAGGTCGAGGGCCACGGCTACCACGACACCAACCATGGCGCGGAGCTGCTGGGCGCGCGGCTGCCGGGCTGGTACTGGGCGCGGCAACACGGGCCGGAGGAGACGGTGGTGGAGTACCACCTGCCGGGTGGAGTGGCTCCCCTGCGCGTGACGGCGAGTGCCCGGGGCACGTCGTGTGAGCGGTGGCCGGTGCGCGCGGAGCCGCTGAGCACGCGCATGACGGGATGGGGCCTGCGCGTGCCGGAGCGGCTGGTGTCGGGCCCCGGGGGGACGACCGAGCCCCGGTTGCTGGAGTCCTCTCCCTTCTATGCCCGGCTGGAGGCACGCCAGGGCGGGCTGGATGTGATGGGGGAGGTGGCGGACTTCCGGCGCTTCCACTCGCCCTTCATCCGCTGGATGGCGCACTTCCGCACGCGCGTGGAGCGCCAGGCATGAGCACGTGGGCGGCCCTGGCGATGGCCTGGGGAGGACTGGCCGGTGGCTTCAGCGCGGTGGCGTTGGCGCGCCTCATGCGGCGGCGTCCGGCGGCGGCCTCCACGCGGGTGCCGGTGTTGTTGCTGCGTCCGGTGGATGCGCCCACGCCCCGCGAGGTGGAGAACCTGGCCACGCCCATCGACTACCCGGGCCCGTTGGAGCACGTGGTGCTCGCCCCCGAGCGACCGCCCCTGCCCGAGCACGTGCGCTGGGTGCCGAGCGAGCCCTCGACGCCCAACCGCAAGGTGGGGCACCTGCTGCACGCGCTGAGGGTGCTGCCCCGGGAGGGCCGGGTGGTGCTGGTGGTGGACGCGGACGTGGTGGTGACGGGCGAGCTGGTGGCGGGTCTGGCGGCGCCGGTGGCGGCGGGCGTGGCGCTGAGCACGGCGGTGCCCACGCCGGTGGGCGCGCGGGGGCTCTCCGGACGGGCCGTGGCCGCGCTGCTGCGTCGCACGCACCACAGCTTCCGGGCGCTGCACGTGATGAGCGCCGGGGCGGCGGCGGTGTGTGGCAAGGCGCTCGGGCTGAGTGACCGGGCGGTGGAGGAACTGCCCGCGCTGGCGGACCACATCGGCGAGGACCTGGAGCTGTCCAAGCGGCTGCACGCGCGCGGTCTCGGCGTGGCGTTGTGCGAGGTGCCGGCGGTGGTGCCCCTGGCCGCGGGAGACTGGGACGCGGCCCTGGCCCGCTTCACGCGCTGGATGCAGGTGTTGCGCAGCCACCGGCCCGGGCTCTACCCGACGGTGCCCCTGCTGTTCACGCCCACGTGGCCGCTGCTGGTGCTCGGCATGGCGGTGGGCTCGCCGGGCCTCTTGGGGTGCGTGGCGGCGCTGGTGGCCGTGCGCACCTTGTTGTCCTGGCGGCTCGCGTGGCTCAGCGCTCCCGGAGCCCACGCGGGGGGCTCCGAGGGCGGAGCGCTCCGCTTCGCGCTGGATTGGTTGTTGGGCGAGGCCCTGTTGCTCGCCGCCTTCGTCCGCTCCCTCGCGCACCCCCCGCGGGTGACGTGGCGGGGGCGCGTCTATGCGTTGCACCCAGGAGGCCGGATGTCACCCGGATGGACGGAATTGAAGCAGGAGGGCGGGGTATGACCTACGCACGTTTCCTGGGCCTGTTCGTCGTGCTGCCCATCATCTTGCTGGCGGTGCGCTATCGGCGCGTGCTCACCGGGCGGGCCCTGCTGCCCCTGGTGCCCCTGCTGGCCATCGTCTACGTGGCCACGTGCCCCTGGGACAACCTGGCGGTGAAGTGGGGGCTGTGGCGCTTCAAGCCGGAGCTCATCTGGGGCATCGTCGTGGGCTACCTGCCCCTGGAGGAGTACCTCTTCTTCGGTCTGCAGACGCTGCTGGTGGGGGTGTGGGTGCTCGCGCGGCTGCGCCGGGTGTCCCTGGCGCCCGCTGCCCGCAAGTCCCCCGCGAGCCCTCCGGTGTCCGTGGGCCCGGGCCGGCTGGACTCCAAGCTGGGCTCCAAGGAGGTGGTGTCATGATGGAGTCGCGCTGGGCGTACCTCATCCACCTGATGGCGTGGGCGGGCCCCTTCATCGCGCTGCAACTCGGGGTGCTGGTGTTCTACTTCCGCGAGCGTTCCTGGGCGGTGCTGCGCGCGGCGCTCGTGCCGGCGGGCGTCATGGGCGTCTACCTGTCGGTGGCGGATCACCTGGCCATTCGCGAGGGCATCTGGAGCTTCGGGGAGGGCAAGCACCTGGGCATCTACATCGGCGCGGTGCCGCTCGAGGAGCTGCTCTTCTTCCTGCTCACCAGCGTCATGGTGGCCCTGGGCCTGACGCTCTTCGCCGCCCTGCTGGCCCGGCGCGAGGCGCGCGTGCCGTGATACACGCGGCCAAGGGCGGACTTCCGGGATGGATGGTCGACACCTACGTGGGCTGGAAGTTCCGCTCGTCCTTCCGGGGCCTGTGGGTGCGCGGAGCGCTGGAGGACGGCGTGACCGGGCGCCTCGTCTATGCGAACCACTCCAACTGGTGGGATGGCTTCGTGCTGCACCAACTTGGCCGGGCGGCGGGTTGGGACACATACTGTGTCATGGAGGAGAAGAACCTGGCGCGCTATCGCTTCCTGTCGCGCATCGGTGCCTTCAGCATCCGGCGGGGTGAGGCGGCCTCGTCCCTGGAGACGCTGCGCTACGCGAGTTCGCTGCTCGCCCGGTCCCGGGCAGCGGTGTGCATCTTCCCGGAGGGAGAGCTGCGGCCCCACGGCGTGCGCTCGCTGAAGCTGGAGCGCGGGGTGGAGCTGCTCGCGCGGGTGAGCGGGGCGCGCTGCGTTCCGCTCTGCATCCGCTACGCCTTCTTCGAGCACGAGCGGCCGGACGTGCTGGTGGAGGTGGGCGAGTCACACGCGGCGGCCCCCCTGGAGCGCTACCGCAAGGAGCTGGAGGCGGCGGCACGGCGGCTGGAGGCGGCGACGAGTCTGGAGGGCTTCACCCAGGTGGTGTCCGGCGCCCGGGGCGTGGCCGAACGTTGGGACGCGGTGCGTGGCCATGGCTGAGCGCACCTATCGCATTCACATCGCCGCCGAGTTCTCCGGCGTGAGGGTGGAGCTCATCCGCGCCTGGGAGCGGCGCTATGGGGTGCTCTCGCCCCAGCGCACGCCCTCGGGCTACCGGGTGTACACGGACCGGGACGTGGCACTGCTGCGGCGGCTCAAGCAGCTCACCGAGGAGGGCGTGTCCATCAGCGAGGCGGCGAAGATGCTGCCTCAGTTGCTGGCGGAAATCGACGCGGCCCAGCCTTCCCAGTCTCCGCCTCCGGAGCCGAGCGACGGCAGCGTGGCCTCCTGGCGCGAGGAGGTGCTGGCGGCGGTCAAGGCGTTGGATCAACGCCGGGTGTCGGAGACGCTGGACGAGGTGCTCGCGGCGCTCTCTCCGTTGAAGGCCTACGAGGACGTGCTGGTGCCCCTGCAGCAGGAAGTGGGAGAGCTGTGGCACCAGGGCGTCTTCACGGTGGGGCAGGAGCACCTGGTGACGCAGGAGATCCGCGCGCGGCTCATCAGCCTGCTCCACTCCGCGCCCAACAAGGGACCGCGGCACGCGCTCCTGGCGTGCTTCCCGGAGGAGCAACACGAGCTGGGCCTGCTGGGCATGGCGCTGCGGCTGCGCTACTCCGGGATGACGGTGACGCTGCTGGGCCAGCGCACGCCCACCGACGATGTGGTCCGCATGGCGCGGGCGCTCGAGGTGGACCTCGTGGGCCTGTCGTCGGTGGTGGACCCCGGTGCCCAGGAGTTCGAGGAGATCCTCACCCGGGTCATCCGTGGCCTCGCCTCGGGCATGGCCGTCTGGGTGGGAGGACGGGCGGTGCTCCAGTACCGGGCGCTGTGCGAGCGCCTGGGCGTGCGCGTCTTCGAGCACGCCGCCGACTGGCCACGGCTCCTGGGAGGGTAGGGGAGCGCGCCGGGCGAGGGTTGCTCCCGGCATGAGCGCGCTCCTCTATACTCCGCGCCGGCCATGCCACTCGTGAAAAGACCTGTCCTGAAGACCCCGAGCGCCGGGATGCTCCTGGGTGTCTGCTTCCTGTTCCTCTGCCTCGCGGTGCCACTGCCGGGGTGCGTGCACGACTCCGGGTCCGGGCCCGCCAGGTCGGCCGAGGCGGTGGCCTTCATCGGGGTGAATGTCGTCCCCATGGAGTCCGAGCGCGTGCTGCCGGAGCAGACGGTCATCGTGCGCGATGGGCTCATCTCGGCCATGGGTCCCTCCTCGGCCATCACCGTGCCGGCGGGCGCCCAGCGCATCGAGGCCAAGGGCCGCTATCTGATGCCCGGCCTGTCGGACTTCCACATCCACCTGCACTCGGACGAGCAGCTCCTGTCGTACCTGGCCCATGGCGTCACCACCGTCTTCGAGCTGAACGGCACCCCACGCCACCTGAAGCTGCGCGAGCAGATCGCCAAGGGCCAGGTGCTCGGCCCCCGGCTCTACACGAGCAGTCCGCTCATGGATGGAGGCCCCGAGGGGGGCATCGTGGTGTCGGTGAACTCGCCCGAGCAGGCGCGCCAGGCGGTGGTGCGCCAGAAGCGCGAGGGCTACGACGCCATCAAGGTCTACGACAACGTCCCGCCGGGGGTGTACGAGCAGCTGGTGGCCACGGCGCGCGAGCAGAAGCTGCCGGTGATGGGGCATGTGCCGCGCACGGTGGGCGTGGACGCGGTGCTGCGCGCGCGCCAGGCGTTCATCTCCCACGGCATCGAGTACTTCCTCGCTGGCTCCCGCGACGAATCACGCATCCCCGGCTTCGCGCTCGGCACGAAGGCGGCGGGGACGACGGTGGTGCCGGATCTGTCGCATGTCCACACGTCCTTGAAGATGATGGAGGACCTGGAGGGCGTCTTCTCGGACCCCGAGGCGCGCTACCTGTCCCCGAAGGTGATGAGCGACTGGCGCTACTCCAACCCGACGCGCCGGGTGGACGTGCGGCAGTTCTCCGAGCGGCAGCGGGCGGCGTACCCCTACGTGCAGCACCTCACCCTGTCGCTGCAGCGCGCCGGCGTGCGGCTGGTGCTGGGCACGAACGCGTCGGACGCGGGGCTCTTTCCCGGCAAGACGGTGCACCTGGAGCTGGCGGAGCTGGTGGGGGCGGGCCTGTCGCCCTACGAGGCCCTGGCGACGAGCACGCGCAACCCCGCGGCCTTCATCGAGGAGCACGTGGACCCGGCGGCGCGCTTCGGCACGGTGGCGGTGGGCCAGCACGCGGATCTGCTGCTCTTGCCGGGCAATCCCCTGGAGGATGTCGGGCAGGCGGGGCAGGCGCTCGGGGTGATGGTGCGGGGCCAGTGGCTGACGCGCGAGCAACTGCAGCGCATGCGGGACAAGGTGGCCGAGTCCTTCAACCGGTGAGCCCGGGCGGACACGGGGCCCCCTCCGAGAGGGGGCCGGCTTCAGCGTCCGCTCAGGCCGCGCTCAACTGGCGCTGCAGCGACTGGGTGTCCACGTTGCTCCAGTACTCGACGATCTTCCCGTTCTCGAGCCGGTAGCGCAGGTTGTCCACGACCTCCGCCGTGCGGCCGGTGGCCGGGATGCCCATGAAGGTGCCGATGTGCTTGGCCTTCATGACGAGCTGACACGAGAAGGTCTCTCCCTCCTGGGAGAAGCTGTCGACGCGGAAGCTGATGTCGGAGAAGGTGTCCAGGAAGGCGCGAGTCATCTGCTCGAAGCCCTGGATGCCGGGGGTCTGCCCCGGATAGACGGGGTGGGAGACGATGTTCGCGGCGATGAAGTCGCCCAGTCGCCCCACATTGCGCTGGATGTAGAGCGTGTTGAGGAAATCCTCGTAGAACTGACGGGCCTTCGCGGCGTCCATGGCGGGTCCTTCCGGGGTAATCGGGGAGCGGGATGATAGCGGGTGGCGTGATAAAGACAACGCCTCCCGCCATGTGCGTCTGCGATTGAGCAGGGCGCTGGGGCAGGGCAGGCACTCTGACGGTGTGGAGTGAATTCTTCAACCCTGGTGGATGAGCGCTGGACGCGTGGCGCCTGGTTCGGGACTCCAGCCTCGCCTGTTCGATCCGCGTAAAAGCAATAGCGCTTCGGGGTGGGGACGAGCAGCGCTCGCTATGTGCCCGAGCAGTTTTGATGTACCCGTTGTCGTTCCACCCTCACTCCAGGAGAACCCCCCTTGAAACATGTTTCCCTGTTGTTGTTGGCCGCCGTGTCGCTGTTCGCGCCGAGCGCGAGCGCGCAGACCGCGACGCTGGTCACCTTCCCGGGCCCGACAGGCGACGATACGCTGGAGTCCGGACAGCTCTCGGGCGTGCTCTACCTGCCCGCCAACTAGTTACTGGTCCAACCGGGTCGTGGGCGCCACCAACTCCAATGGCACCCCCAACCTGCAGAACCAGGTGGAGAAGTGGGGCTTGCAACTGGCGTCGCGAGGCATCGTCGCCCTGGCGGTCGACAGCTTCACCCGGCGCAGGCTGTCCATGGCCCCCGACGCGGACAGCGCCCTGTGGCAGGACCAGTGTTCGGGCAAGCAGTACGCGGGACGGGTCAATCCCTATACCACCCGCGTGTTGGATGCCCAGGCGGCACGGGCCTGGCTGGTGACGGACAGCCGCATCAACGCGACGCGGGTGGGCCTCCTGGGCTGGTCCCATGGCGCGCAGGCGGCCATGGTGGAGGCGGCGGAGAAGCCGACGAACACCCTCTTCCGCACGACGGTGCTGTTCTATCCAGGGTGTGGCTCGGACCTGGGCTTTGGCACCCCGGGCGCGAGCACCTGGCGGCCGCACCATGAGCTGCGCTTCAACATCGGCACCGAGGACGACTTCTTCTTCAACTGCCAATCCCGCGCGACCACGGCCCAGTCCACCTACGGCTCCACGCCGGGCAGTGGACACGAGTTGGTGTTCATCCCATACACAGACGCCGAGCACGGTTTCGATGGCGAATCGCAGACCTGGCCTACGTCCACGACGCCCTGCTCGACGCCGGATATGTGCGCCATGAGGGACGCGGACCTCGACTCCCTGGCCTTCTTGTTGTCACGTCTTTGATTGAAGCCGAGACACGCCTCCTGGTATTCGAGCTGCCCCGCCTGCTCTCCCTGCTCGAAGCGGCTGGGCCGGTTGACGAGCGGCCAGTCGCGAGCGCGGCGGCGGTGGGTGGGCTTGGTGGCCCCGCCGCGGAGGGTTGTCACAATCCAGACGGGGAGCCTCCATCCCAGGGCATCGGTCATTTGAACCGGCCCGGCAGGAGACACTTCATGCAGACCGCCACCACTTCCTCCAGTTCCATTCCCACCGCCGGAGTGCTGACTCCCAACCAGTATGTGTTGGGCGGCAAGGGGGTCCGGGTCGAGTTCTCGGCGACCAGCATCACCGGGGAGTCGCTCCTTCACTACCAGGATGCCACCCACGAGGTGAATGCCCGGGGAGAGGAAATCCGACAGCAGGAGACGGAGCTTGGCACCCTGGTGACCGTCACCCTCGAGCCCGACGCCGACGCGGGCGCGCTCCTGCTCAGCGTGATCATTCCGCGGGCGCAGCTCCAGGACACGAGGGGTGAGGTTCAGATCGTCACGAATGCCGTGCTCACCCGCAGCCGGTTTCCCCGGCTCCCCGCGGACGCCCAGCTCCAGACCTACCGGTTCCTCTCGCTGCGGGGCGTGGCCACCTTCGTCGTGTCCTGACGACGGGAGGGCGGAGCGGGGGAGCGTTCAACCCTCGAGCAGACGCCTCGAGGACTTCTGCTTGGAGTACCATGCCCCGCCATGGCGAGAGCTTCATACCTGGCGAGGGCGGGCAACTCATTGCTGCTGGGGGCGCAGCTCATCGTGGCGGGGTGCACGGCCGGCCGCGAGGTGAGCCGGCCGGAAAACCCCTCCCCAGCGCTGATGCGTGTCAAATGCCTCATCACGACGCGAGGGACCAGCGCCCGCTGCCATGTCCTCCAAACCGTTCCGGAAATCGAGGCCAGGGTCGTGACGGCGCTCTCCATGCGGCGCAGTGAGGCCTTCATGCATCGCGGAAGGCCTGCCTGGATCGACTACACCTTCAACATCCAGGTCCAGCCATCGGATTTCAACGCCCTCCCCAAGAATCTGTATGCCTCATGGGAGAAGAAGACGTCCGGGGAAACGGAGGAACAGAAGACGGACGCGGAGTTGCGCCAGCTGGCCTCCTTTCTGTGCCGGCATCAACTGCTCGATTTCCCCGCGACTTCGCGGCTTCCCGCTGGAGCGGATCCCTCCCTGCTCATCCGGCGGGAGGACCTTCTCTTTCTTTGGCGGCAACCCTTCCTGGCGCCGTTCACCGAACTGGACCGCCGGGATCTCCACGAGGACGTGGCCCACTTCGTCTCATGCGAAGTCACGGAGGTACGCGCTTCCGGGGACACGGCGGTGGTCTCCCTCCGCCGGTCTTCTCCCCCTTGGGAGGCGCTTCCGCTCGACCTGCTCGACTCCGAGGATGTCCTCGCGCCCCGTGTGCTGACCGACCGGCTCCAAGCGCTCCAACGTTGGGCCGAGATGCACCCCGCCCGCGGTGAGCCGTCCGTCCACTCCCTCGCGTTCGTGAAATCGTCCGAGGGGTGGTTCGCGGACTACCATCTTCCGGAGAAGGCGCATCCGGCCGCTCCGTAGCCGGGCCTGCCCCCTCAGTTCACCCCGCCCATCATCCGCCGCAAGGGTTGGACGAAGAGGGCGAGCAGGACGCCCGCGGCGATGGCGACGGCGGCCACCGCGCCGAAGAGCTGGGGCAGGGGCATGGCCTCGAACTGTCCCGCCACGCGCCCGGCGAGGAGGTTGCCGAGCGACATGGACATGAACCACACGCCCATCATCATGCCCACCGTGCGCGGCGGAGCGAGCTTCGTCACCGTGCTCAGTCCCACGGGGCTCAGGCTCAGCTCGCCGAAGGTGTGCAGCAGGTAGGTGAGCACCAGCCACATCGGGCTCACCCGGTGGCCTCCCGCGGCCGCGAGCGACGCGCCCACCATCACCAGGAAGCCCGCCCCCAGCATCAACAGTCCCAGGGAGAACTTGGCGGGACTGGAGGGCTCGCGGCCCCGCCGGTTGAGCCACACCCACAACCAGGCGAACACCGGCGCCAGGGTGATGATGAACACCCCGTTGACGGACTGCAGGAGGCTCGCGGGCAGGTTCCAGCCGAACATGTCTCTGTCCGTGAGCTCCCGGGCGAAGAGGTTGAGCGAGGAGCCCGCCTGCTCGAAGCCGGCCCAGAAGATGGTGGAGCTCAGGAAGAAGACGCCAATGACGCCCAGGCGGCGCTTGTCCGTGGCGCCCAGCCCGCCCGCGGCGAACATGTACCCGAAGAAGGCGAGCGCGAGCGCCACGATGACGAAGCCCGCCGCGTCGCCCAGGCCCACCGCGCTCCTCATGTCCACGACGCCCAGTCCCTGCAACGCGCCCAGGAGCACCACCAGCACGGCCCCCACCCCGAGCACCACGCCACGCGAGCCCGCGCGGGGCGCCTCGGCGGACACCTCCGTGCTCCTGCGCGTGGGCAGTCCCACGTCGCCCAGGTGCTTGCCGCCCACCACGTACTGGATGAGGCCGAGCACCATGCCGACGCCCGCGACGCCAAAGCCCGCGTGCCAGCTCACGCGCTCGCCCAAGAGGCCCACCACGATGGGCGCCACGGAGACGCCGATGTTGATGCCCATGTAGAAGATGGAGAAGCCCGCGTCGCGCCGTGCCCCGCCCTCGGGGTAGAGCCCGCCCACCATGGCGCTGATGTTGGGTTTGAGCAGCCCCGTGCCCGTCACGATGAGCACGAGCCCCAGGTAGAAGAACGCCACCCCGGTCATCGCCATGCTGAAGTGCCCGAGCGCGATGATGATGCCGCCCACCAGCACCGCCCGGCGCTGGCCGATGAACCGGTCCGCGAGCCAGCCTCCCGGCAGCGCGGTGAGGTACACCGCCGAGCCATACAGGCCATAGATGGCGCTCGCCTTCGCCGTGTCGAAGCCCAGTCCTCCCCGCGCCACCGTCTCCGTCATGAAGAGGATGAGCAACGCCTTCATGCCGTAGAAGCTGAAGCGCTCCCACATCTCCGTGAAGAACAGCGTGGCCAGTCCCCGCGGATGGCCGAAGAAGCCTCGGGTCGCGAGCGGTGGGGCCGCGGGTTCTCCGGAGCGCGAGGGGGCCGGGGTCATCGTCATGGCGAACTCCAGGGAGAACGGCTGGTGGGCGTCCAGCCGACCCCCCACTCTATCGCTTGGACTTTTTCAGGGCCATTGGATGCACTCGCGTTCGCGCGTGGAGGCCCACGAATCTTCGGAGGCGCGAGCGTTCACGCTAGAGTCGCCTCGCCCACGGACCGGAGAGTCTGGTGCGTGGTCCCCTTCGACGAGACGAGACACGGAGATGCCTGTCCCCCAGAACGTGGCCACGGACTATGGTTTCCGCTCGACAGCCCCCGGGTACATCATTCCCGCGGAGGCGCGTCTATGGTTCGAGGATCTCAAGGCCCGGGTGCTTCGCCTCGAGGGACGGCCCTTCGGGTTGCTGGTGGATTCACGCACCCAGAAGTCCAATCCCCCCGAGAGCCAGGAGATCATCCGCGATGCGATGGTGTGGTTGCGCGACCATGGCATGCAGCGCTCGGTGGTGGTGTTGGACAGCACCGTGGCGTTGATCCAGATCCTCCGCATCGCCAAGTCCACGGGCGTCTACTCCTATGAGCGCTACCTGGATGCGTTGAAGGACCCGCGGTGGGAGCGCAAGGCGGTGGATTGGCTCGCCCACGGCATCGACCCGGACCTGCCGCCGCCGCCCCCCGCGCAGGAGGGTTGAGGTGCGGCCCATGTCTTCGCCGGACATCGATCGCCTCGCGCCCACGCGCCGCCCGGACGAGCGGCCGGTGATGTACCAGAGCTGGCGCCACCTGCTCTTCCTGCACTGGTCGCTGCCCGTGGAACAGGTGGCCCCGCTGCTGCCCGGGGGACTCACGCTCGACACCTTCGAGGGCCGGGCCTGGGTGGGGCTGGTGCCCTTCACCATGCGCGGGGTACGGCCCCGGGGCCTGCCCGCGGTGGGCTTCCTGTCGGACTTCCACGAGACGAACGTGCGCACCTACGTGCACTTCCAGGGGCGCGACCCGGGCGTCTGGTTCTTCAGCCTCGAGGCCGCCAACGCCATCGCGGTCCGGCTGGCCCGGGCCTGGTTCAAGCTGCCCTACCACTTCGCGGGCATGGAGCTGACGGCGGCGCCCGGGGGCACCTCCTACGCCTACCGTTCCGAGCGCCGCTGGCCCCCGCCCACGCCCGCCTCCTGCGCGGTGCGGTGCCTGCCGCGGGGGAGCGCGTCCACGTCCACGCCGGGCACGCTCCAGCACTTCCTCGTCGAGCGCTACTTCCTCTACTCCCAGGCCCGCGGCGAGCTCTACCGCGGGCAGGTGCACCACGCGCCCTACGAGGTGAGGGGCGCGGACGTGGAGGGGCTGGAGGAGACGCTCCTGGCGGCCGCGGGCCTGTCCCGCCCGTCCGAGCCGCCCCTGGCCCACTTCTCCGAGGGCGTGGACGTGGACGTGTTCCGCTTGCGGCGCGTGGTGCGCTGACGCGCGCTCAGCCGCCGCAGTCGGCGGAGCAATAGGTGGGCAGGCCGCTCTTCTCCGTCTGCTCGCACACGCCGTTGCCGCAGGTGGCGATGTCCGACGGCTTCATCTTCGTGGTGACGGGCCGGTAGGTGACGCCGTTGTAGACGCAGGAGGTGTAGTAGGTCTGGCTGCTGTCGAGGGTGCAGTACTGCGAGCAGCTCCCCACGTACACCATGGGCGCGCACTGCGACGTGGTGGGGGACGTGCCCGGCAGGCCGCACACGCGGGGGCTGCTCTGCTGGGCCGCGAGCGTCAGGCCGTCATTGCCGCCGAACACGCCCGTGCTCCCATCGAAGAGGTTGCCGAAGAAGCACCCCTCGCGCAGCGTGTGGCTGGTGACCTCCGCCGAGGTGGTGGCGATCACACTGCCGGAGCCGTTGAGGCCTCGCAGGGAGACGGTGACGTGCAGGCCGTACTTGTTGGCGTGTGCGGCCATGCACGCGGACACCACCTGGAGCTCCGCCGTCGTGGCCGCCAGCCCGCTGCTCCAGTTGGGGGCCAGTCCCAACACGCCGTTCCACGTATAGGTCGTCCCGGTGCTGGGGGACGTGTACGTGCGCGTCGAGCCCGCCGGCACCGCGCACTCCACCAGGTACTTCATCACCTCGGCGCGCAGCGCCGCGTTCACCTGGAACCAGTTGTGGAAGCTCGTGGTGGAGAGGCCGTTGAGGTTCAGCCCGTTGAGGTTCAGCCCGTTGAGGTTCAGCCCGTTGAGGTTCAGCCCGTTGAGGCTCAGCCCGTTGCTCAGCAGGACTTCCTGTCGCGCTTCCTCGGGAGTCTCCGTTTCCGAGAACGTTTCCTCCCCAGGTCCACACCCGATGACGAATACCAGCAGGATGCCCGCCCACCACCGCCATCCCGCCGGGCCATTGCTTCCATCGTTGCTCCGAGACTCGAAGGTCTTCATCAGCATGGACTTCCTCCCCCCCAAAACGGATGTGGATATTCGGTGAAGCAACTCCTCCTTGGTGGGAACTCTCGGAAAAACCCCGACAACCTGTTCTCCACGTCTTTACTGTTACAAAAGATAAAGCCGTGTAGAAGGGAAACTTCATGTAGTCGGTTATTTCTAGTTTAGTTGAAAACAACTGGACTCCGGGGCAGACCGGAGTGACGGGGAGTTGTCATTTCGCGGGGTTACGTCTCGTACCGCGGTACGAGGCGTGGGCGGACACACGGGGGGCCCACGAGGGCCACACCCCGTTGTTCAACGCACGAGCCGGAGGCAGTGGAGGGGAAGGGGGGACGTCAGGCGCGCGCGGCCGCGGGGGTGATGCCCAACCCGTTCGTGTCGCGCACCACCCAGCCGGCGATGTCCGCCAGGGGACCGCCGGTGATGTCGATGCCCTCGGGGCCGCGCCGGGCATCCACCTGGCCCACGTGGACGCAGGCGCGCACGCTCACGCGGGTGCCTCGGGCGCGGGCCTGGGCCCGCTCGTGGAGCTGGTGCGCCGTCTCCAGCAACTCGCGCGCGCCCGTGCGCGGCGGCTCGTCGAGCGGACGCACCCCCAAGAGCGCCATGCCGGTCTGCACGGCGAGCACGAAGCCCGCGGCGCGCAGGTCCTGCTCGAGCCCGTCGAGCACCTCGGAGACGGTGGTGTAGGCGGCGTCGTCCTCGGCGCCCTCCTCGAGCACCACCTCGGCATGCAGGGCGAAGGCGCGCACGCTGCGGCTGATGGCGGTGAGCCGGGTGGTGGACGCGGGCAGTACCGCCTCGCGCAGCGCGGTGCGGAAGGAGTCCACGTCCGGGTAGCGGTGCTCGGCCTCCTTCTCCAGGCAGCGCAACACCACCGCGTCCACCGCGGGCGGCACGGGCGCCTCGGTGCTCGGCCGCGGCGGGGGAGCCTCCAGGTGCATGCGCTCCACCTCCAGCCGGTCATCGGACTGGAAGGGGTAGTGGCCGGTGAGCATCTGGTAGAGCAGCACGCCCAGCGCGTACACGTCCGTGGTGGGGCCGATGTTGCCGCTGCGGAACTGCTCGGGTGCCATGGCCTGCGAGGTGCCCAGGCGCTGGCCGGCGATCGTCAGCCCCTCCTGGCCCGGCTCGGGGTGGATGAACTTGGCGATGCCGAAGTCGAGCAGCTTCACCACCGGGGGCTCGCCCTCGGACACCACGGCCACGTTGCTCGCCTTGAGATCCCGGTGCACCACGCCCGCGCGGTGGGCCGCCTCCAACGCCTCGCACACCGGCTCCAGGAAGGCGAGTGCCCGCTCCGGCGACAAGCGTCCCCGCTCGTGCAGGAGCTGGCTGAGCGTGCGGCCCGGCAGCAGCTCCATGACATAGTAAGGACTGCCATCCGGCAGCATGCCGAAGTCGTACACGTCGACGATATGCGGGTGGCGGATCTGATTGACGACCCGCGCCTCGCGCACGAAGCGTTGCAACATCTCGCCCTGATCCGTCAGGTGCGGATGCAACACCTTCACCGCGGCGCGCCGGCCGAGGATGCGGTGTTCCGCCTCGTACACGGCCCCGTGCCCCCCCGAAGCCAGGACCGCCTTGAGAACGTATTCCCCCGCGAGCACCCCAGGAGAGACCTGTACTCGGGTCGGTACATCCCGGGACGGTGTATGCTCTTTGTGGGGAAGGATGTGGAAGGTGCTATCCAGGTCCGCCATCATTCAAGATTAGCACTTCGGATGGAGTGTTCTCACAGGGGGGGTCCCCCCCCTCTGTCGAGCGGAGGGCACTTGAGCTAACCTGCGGTGGCGGGCTGTCCTCTGGCTGATGGATGGGGTGTCCCGCGTCCGGGTGGGGGTGATGTGACCGGACCCGAGTCTGCTGGATACTGCCCCCTCCGGTGGATGAACCCTGACCCTGGTAAGGCGCATGCTCATGAAGATGGTGGACGACCTCACGATGTGTGGAGGGCCGGCGAAGCCACTCGCCGCCGCCGAGAGCGCATGCCTCATCCTCACCAGCACCACGACCCCGGCGGCCATCGGCAAGGTGTTCCGCATCGAGGCCGGCGAGCACGTGCTCGGACGGGGCGCGGACGCGGGCTTTCAAATCAATGACCATGGGGTGTCGCGCCGGCACGCGCGCATCACCCGCACGCCCGAGGGCGGCTTCCACCTGGCGGACCTCGGCTCCACCAACGGCACCTACCTCAATGGCGTGCGCATCGCGTCCGCCGAGCTGCACGAGGGGGACCGGGTGCAGATCGGCACCGTGACGGTGCTGCGCTTCTCCATGCGCGAACTGGTGGAGCAGGGCGAGGAGCAGCTGCGCCAGGCGCTGAGCGCGGCGCGCGTGGGCATCTGGGATTGGAACGCGGTGACGGGCGCGGTGACGTGGAGCGAGCAGGTGGACAGGCTCTTGAGTCTGCCGGTCGGCTCGCTGTCGGGCAGGCCCACGGACCTGGGCGAGGTGGTGCAGCCGGGGGACTTGAAGCGGGTGCGCGAGGCGCTCGCCACGGCGCTCGCCCAGCGCGCGCACCTGGACGTGGAGTACCGCATCGAGGTGACGGGCGCGCGCGGCCGGTGGTTGTCGTGCAAGGGCGACGTGCTGTGCGACGAGACGGGCGCGCCCGTGCGCATCACCGGCACGGTGATGGACATCACCGAGCGCAAGCTGGCCGAGCAGGAGCTGCGCCGTCAGGCGCTCATCTTCGAGAGCTTGTGCGAGGGCGTGGTCATCACGGACCGGGGCGGGCGCATCATCGACTGGAACGCGAGCGCGGAGAAGATGTTCGGCCGGGGCAAGGCCGAGGCGCTCGGGCAGACGCTCTCGGCGCTCCTGCATCCGGGACAGGAGGACAAGCGCACGGGCGAGGTGCTCGCGGCGCTGGAGGCGCAGGGGCGGTGGACGGGGGAGCTGGACTTCCAGCGGCCCGACGGCACGCAGTGCTCGTGCGAGTCCGTGGTGGCGCCGCTGCGCGACGCGGAGGGGCGGACCATCGCGCACATCCTCGTGCACCGCGACACCACCGAGCGCCGGCTGTTGCAGAGCCGCCTGCAGGTGGCCGACCGGCTCGCGTCGGTGGGCACGCTGGGCGCGGGCGTGGCGCATGAAATCAACAACCCACTGGCCTACATGCTCGTCAACCTGCACCTGGTGTCCGAGCGCCTCGAGCGCTTCAAGCAATCGGCGGTGGGCTCCGAGGTGGATCCGCTACAGCAGGTGGTGCGCGAGACGGTGGAGGGCGCCGAGCGCATCGCCTCCATCGTGCGGGACTTGAAGACGTTCGCCCGCGGCCAGCAGGAGGACAAGCTGGGGCCGGTGGACGCGAGCAAGGCGGTGGAGCTGGCGTGCAAGATGGCGGACAACGTCATCAAGCACCGCGCCCGGCTGGTGACGCAGTTCGAGCCGGTGCCGGCGGTGCAGGGCAGCGAGTCGCGCCTGTGCCAGGTGTTCCTCAACCTGCTGCTCAACGCGGCGCATGCCATCCCCGAGGGGGACGCGCAGGAGCATGAAATCCGCGTCGTCATCCGCTCCCATGGCGCGAGCGAGGTGGTGGTGGAGGTGCGCGACACGGGCGTGGGCATGACGCCCGAGGTGCGCGCGCGCGTGTTCGATCCCTTCTTCACCACCAAGCCCGTGGGCGAGGGGACGGGACTGGGGTTGTCCATCTGCCACGGCATCATCGACTCGATGGGGGGCCGCATCGGTGTGGACAGCACGCCCGGCAAGGGCAGCACCTTCCGCGTGTTCCTCGGCATCGCGGGCACGCCCATGGAGGCGCGCTCGGAGCCGGAGCCGCTGGTCGCGGTGGGCCGGGCGCGCATCCTCGTGGTGGACGACGAGCCGTACGTGACGCGGGCGTTGCAGCGCTCGCTGTCGCCCGAGCACGAGGTGGCCACCGTCAACGGGGCTCGCGCCGCGCTCAAGCTGCTCGAGCAGGGCAACCGCTACGATCTCATCCTCTGTGACGTGATGATGCCGGGGATGACGGGCATGGACCTGTACGCCGAGCTCAACCGCAGCGCGCCGGACCAGGCCCTGCGCGTGGTCTTCATGACGGGCGGGGCCTTCACCCCGCGCGCGTTGAGCTTCCTGCAGGAGGTGCCCAACCCGAAGCTCAGCAAGCCGTTGGACCTGCGCCAGCTCCGGGCCCTGGTGGGCCGCTCCGCCCAGTTGCAGGGCTCCGCGTCCAACGACGCGGCGAGTCCGCCGGTGCCCCTGCTGCGGGAAGGTGCGAGGTGAGCGAGCGGCAGGCGGACCTCGCGCGAGGGGAAGCCTCGCGTCCGTCCCTGGAGTCGCCACCGCCCTCGCTCCAGGCCATTGCGCCGGAGCCCTCCGCGCTGGCCGAGTGGACGCCGCGCGCGTGGCTGGTGGGCTCGGGCATTGGCGCGATGCTCGCCGTCACCAATGTCTACATGGGACTGAAGACGGGCATCTGGGAGTCCGGGTGCCTGATGTCGGCGCTGCTGGCCTTCGGGGGCCTGTCGGTGCTCTCCCGGAGCGGCGCTCCGCTCTCGCCCCTGGAGACGAACCTCGCCCAGACGACCGCTGTCTCCGTGGGGGCGACGCCCGCGAGCGCGGGGCTCATCGGCGCGGTGCCCGCGCTGGCGCTGTTGGGCACGCAGCCTCCCGGTTGGGCGGTGGCGGCGTGGGGCGTGGGGCTGGGCGCGCTGGGCGTGCTCTTCGCCTACCTGTCGCGACGGCGGCTGTTGGAGGAGGAGGCGCTGCCGTTTCCCACCGGGGTGGCCACCTCGCAGCTCATCTCCACGCTGCACTCCACGGGCTCGGCCTACGCGGCGCGGGCACGGGGCTTGTGGGTGAGTGGCGTGCTCTCCGCGGTGCTTACCTGGCTGAGGGACGCGCGCGGGGTGATTCCCGGGGCGTCGCTGCTGCCGGCGAGCGTGCGGCTGGGGGGGGTGGGCGCGGACAGCCTGATGCTGGGAGTGGGGTGGATGCCGATGCTGCTGGGCATTGGCGTGCTCGCGGGTCCCCATGCGGGCTTGAGCCTGCTGCTGGGCTCGGCGCTGGCCTGGGGCGGGGTGGCGCCCTGGCTCGTCCACACCGGGAAGGCGGCGGCCGACTATGGCGAGCTGTCCTCCTGGCTGTTGTGGCCGGGCGTGGGGTTGATGGTGGGGGCGTCGGCCACGTCGCTGCTGTCCCAGTTGCGCGCGCTGCCGGCGATGGTGGGGGACATACGGGCGCTCGGTGCGCACCGCGAGGGCTGGGAGTCCGCGGTGGGCCTTGGGGTGGGGCGGGCGGTGCTTCCCGTCATCCTCCTGTGCCTGCTGGCGGGCACCTGGGCCTTCGGGTTGGGCCCGCTCGAGTTGCTGCTGGCGCTGGGGATGACCTTCCCGCTGTGCGCGGTGTGCGCCCGGGCGACGGGGCAGTCGGACATCGCGCCCATCAGCCATGTGGGCCAGCTCACGCAGGTGGGCTTCGGCATGGTGGCGCCTGGGCGGGAGGGCCTCAACATCGCGGCCGGAGCGGTGGTGTCCGGGGCCGCGTCGCACACCAGCGCGAGCCTGTGGTCGCTCCAGGCGGGCCGGCTGCTGGGCGCCCGTGCCTCACGCCAGTTCCTCGCGCAGTTGTCGGGACTCCTGTGGGGCGTCGCGGTGGCCGTTCCCACCTACTTCGTGCTGGTGTCGGTGTACGGGCTCGAGTCGAGCGTGCTGCCCGTGCCCACCGCGAGGCAATTCAAGGCCGTGGCGCAGCTCACCTCCCAGGGCCTCGCGGGCCTGCCGCCCGCCTCCGCGCTGGCCATGGGCGGGGCCTTCGTCGTGGGGGGCCTGTTGTCGGTGGCGGGCTCGCGCGAGCGCTGGGCCCGGATGCTGCCCTCGGCGGCGGCCATGGCCATCGGGCTGTTCGTGCCGGCCTACTACGCGGTGACGATCTGCCTGGGCTCCCTGCTGGTCTCCGCCGTGGGCCGTCTGCGGCCCTCCGCGCTCCAGCCCGTGCAGGCCATGGGCACCGGCGCCATCCTCGGCGAGACGCTCCTGGGCGTGCTCATCGCGGTGTTGATCGCCTCCGGCCTCATGGCTCCGCCGGGGTGAGTCCTCGCGGTGCCTCGGCGGGCGCCGCGCACTGGTAGCGCCAGTGGTTGCGTTTGCGTGTGTAGATGCCCCCGGAGCCGGGAACGCACTCGAGCAACATCCGGGTGTTCATCGCTTGGGCGGCGGAGACGGTATACGGGGTGGTGGTCTGGAAGGTGGCCGCCTCGCGCAGCCCCGAGGGCGTGTCGGGGCGGAGGGCGGCCCAGCCCCGCGTCCACTCGAGGAAGCGCGGGGGGTGTTCGGCGAGGTACGCCTGGGCGTCGTCGTCCAGCATCCGGGGCGAGTTGAGCGCGAGGAGATCCACGACGAAGGCCCGTCCGAAGAAGCGCGAGGCCCCCGCGTCGAGCACCCACACCACGTCCTCGGGCGAGGCGCGTGCGAGGAAGAGGCCCTCGCGCACCTGCAGGTCGTCGATGTTGTGCGCGTCGTTCTCCAACCGTTCCAGCCGTGGCACGAGGCCCGTGGCCACCACCAGGGGGAGTGCCACCGCGACGAGCGCGGGCAGGCGCGGGCCGTGCCTGGCCAGCCGTGCCTCCATCCATGCGCCCAGGAGGATGGGCAGGGGCGCCAGGATGAAGGGCAGCGCGGGCAGGACATAGCGCTGGAGGTAGAAGATCTGGGAGATCGCCGAGCGCAACAGGGCCATGGAGACGGCGAAGAACACCAGGCCCACGGCGAGCAGTCCGGCCGCCCGCCGCTCGGGGGCCGTCGTGTTCCGGCGGTACACCGCGACGCGCAGCGCGAGCACGGCGAGCACGATGAGCACGGGCCAGGGCAGGGCCACCTCGGGCAGCAGCTCCCACAGTCCCAGCGCCGCGGCGCGCAGCATCGACAGGAACACGGGCTCGCCCGGGGTGGTGGTGACCTTGGCGTAGAACGTCCCGGGCAGCGGCCTGCCCGAGGCATGGAGGTTCCACGCCGCCCACGCGCCGCCCGCGAGCGCCACGCCCACGCCCGCCTCCACCCAGCGGCGCACGAGCGGCCGGAGGCCCGGCTGGGGGCGCACGACGAGCGGCAGCAGGAAGACGAAGAGCCCTCCCTCGGGACGGGCCAGCAGGCCGGCCGCGCCACACAACGCGTACAGGCCCGGCCGCTGGCCGAGCAGCACGAGCACGCAGCCCACCGCCACGAGCGTGGCCAGGGGCACCTCCATGCCGGAGAGGCTCGCCGCCACCAGGTGGGGACTCACCAGCACGAGCAGCGCCGCGCTCGCGGCCCACCGGCGGCCCGCGTCCCGGAACATGAGGTAGCAGCCCGCCGCCGTGAGCGCGTGCAGCAGGAAGCCGAGCAGCTTGGTGACGAGCACCGAGCGCTCCACGTCCGGCTCCCCGAGGTAGGCCACCGACAGGACGATCGCCCACAGGGGCGAGGTCTCTCCGGTGGCGGGCACGCCGGGGTTGTAGCTGAGGCCCTCGCCCCGGGCCACGCCGCGTGCGTACACGGCGTGGATCCACGCGTCATCGAGTGGAAAGCCCCGCTGCCGCCAGTAATCGGGCACGAGCGCGAAGGTGCTCATCAGCACCGCGAGCGCGCAGAGCACGCCCACGAGCCCGGTGACACGTCCGTTCGGGAGGGAGGGGGAGGCGGGGGAGGAAGGACCGTTCATGAACGACCGCGACTCTATGTCAGCTCCATGTCGGCGGTGGGGCGGCGAGCCTCTTGCCTCCCGCCGTCCACCCGCTCACGCCGCGGGAGTGAGCTGGGCCCGCTCCAGGCTGCGCCGCAGGCGATCGCGCATCACGTTGGGCATCGTCTCGGCGCGGCGCAGGGCCTCCTCCAGGATGAGCCGCGCCTGTGCCCGCTCGCCCCGCCGCAGCCAGTCCAGGCCCCGCAGCTCCAGCACCTCCAGCGGCTCCTGCTCCACCGAGAATTCATTGGAGCGCGCGAGCAGTGCGTCCCATTCCTCGGCGCTCGCGTCGCGCGTGGCCAGCTCCACCAGGGAGAAGATGACTTCCTCCGAGGGGGTGAACTCCGCGCCGCTCTGCTTCAGCGTCCGACGGATGTCCATGAGCAGCTCGCGCGCCTGGGCGTCCTGGCCGGTATACGCGAGCGAGCGCGCCTGCAGCAGCAGGGCCCAGGGCCGCGGGGCCATCTCCGGGTGGTGCCGCTCCAGCTCGATGGCGCGGGCGATGTGGGACGCCGCTTCCTGCGTGTTGCCCGCCTGGTAGAGCAGCTCGCCCATGTTGTGCTCGGCGAAGTACTCCCAGCCCACCATGCCCAGCTCGCGCCCCAGTTGCATGAAGCGCTCCTGGTCCAGCATCGCGCCCTGGAAGTCATTGCGCGCCACCCACAGGTTGCGGCGGTTGCAGATGGCGCTGCCCAGGTGCAGCCGGTCCCCGCGCTCGGTGCACGCGGCGATGACCTCCTCGAAGAGCTGCTCGGCCTCGTCGATGCGGCCGATGTTGGGCAGGATGACGCCGAGCAGCAGCTGCGCCACGATCCGTGACTCGTAGCCCGCGTCTCCGAGCTTCCGGGCGCGCTCGGCCGCCTCCTGCAGCGGCTCGCAGCATTCCTCCCAGCGGCCATTGCGGAACTGCGCGCGCCCCGCGCCCAGCAGCAGCCGCACCTGCAAGAGCGGCGAGCGGTGGTTGCCGGCGTCGGCCATCTGCTGGGCCGCGTACACCCGCTCCTCCGAGCGTGCGTAGTCGTTGATCCAGTCGTAGGCCATGGCCTCTTCCAGCATCAGGTCCACCTCGGCGGCGCAGTCGCCGATCTCCCGCGCCAGCTCACGCGCCCCGGCGAAGTCCGCCAGCGAGTCCTCGTAGCGCCCCACGCGGTAGCGCATGAGCCCCCGGCCCCGCAGCACGGTGAGCCGCCGGCGCCGGTCCACGCCGTCGAGCAACTCCAGGGCGCGCGTATAGGTGGACTCGGCCTCGATGTAGGCGTGCCGGCCGCGCGCGGACTCGGCCAGGTCGATGTAGAGCGCGGCCGCCTCGTCGCGCAGGCCCGCCGCGGCGGCGTGCAGGGCCAGACGCGGCAGGCGTTGCCGCTCGGCGGCGCCCGCCGCGCTGGAGTAGTAGCGGAAGGCGGCGCTGTGGATGCGCTCGCGGTCCGCCTCGGGCAGCGAGCGCTCCACGGTGACGCGCAACAGCTCGTTGCGGAAGCTCAACCCCTCCTGCCGGTGGGACACGAGCAGCCCCAGGTCCACCAGCCGGCGCGTGGCGTGGCGGGGATCCAACGGGAAGTCCGTCTCCTCCAGCTTGGACACCACGCCCTCGGCCTCGGCGGCGGTGAAGTCCGGACCGAGCAGGGCGCACAAGCGCGCATGCGCCGCGAGCTCCGCGGGCAGCGCTCCCAGCTCGCGATCCGCCAGCCAGTCCACCAGCCGCATCTCCGGCATGCGCTCCAGCTCGTCGGTGGCCAGGAACCAGCTGCCGCCACTGGCTCGTTGGCGCACGAGCCCCTGGCGCTTGAGGCCGCGCACCAGCTCCACGAGGAACAGGGGGATGCGTTGGGCCCGCTCGGTCAGACGCTCCAGCGCGGCCGCGGGGACGTTCTCCACCGGGCGCAGCAGCGTGCGGCACAGCTCCATGGCGCTCGGGGGAGTCAGGGGCCCCAGGGGCAGCACGTGCCGGCGCGCGGCGCGCGTGCCCCACGAGGGGCGGATGCGCTCGAAGCCCGGCCGCGCGAACACGCAGATCCACAGGGGCAGGCGCGACTCGGCGAGCGCGGCGTATTCCAGCGCGTCCAGCGCCGTCTCCTCGGCGTACTGCGCGTCGTCGAGGATGAGGCACAGCCGCTGGCGGCGGGCGCGCGCGGCCAGCAGCTCGCCCGTGGCGCGCATGGCCAGCGTGCGCAACGCACCGGGGGCCGCGGCCCAGTTCTGCAGTCCGGCGGCGCCCGGCGCGAGCCAACCCAGGGTGGAGGCCACGCCGGGCCACAGCTCCTGGGCCAGCGCGGGGCCGAGCAGCTCCGCGCAGGTGGCGCGCCCCTCCGTCTCCGAGCCCGTCAGCTCCTGCTCGTTGCGGAAGCCGTAGAGCGCGCCGCGCAGCAGCATGCGCAGGGTGCCCTCGGGGTCTCCCTGCACGGGCTCGCGGGCGCGCCACGTGGCGATGCGCGTGTGGGTCAGCGACATGTGGAGCTGCTGGGCGAGCGCGGCGCTCAGGTGCGTCTTGCCGTGGCCGCGGTCGCCCAGCACGGTGACGAGCGTGGGCGCTCCATCCACCAGGGCCCGGCCCGCGCTCTCGAGCAGCTCGGCCAGCTCGCTGCCCCGGCCCACCAGCACCCCGCTGCCGTGCTGGAGGATGGTGACGTCCTCGGGCCCCGGGCTGGTGGACGCGATGCGGAAGATGCCGTCGCGCTCCGTCACGGGCTCGCACCGCAGATCCGGCAGGGCCTCCACCGCCGCGCCGGTGAGCAGCAGCGCCGAGGTGTCCTGGTCCCTGGGGTAGCGGTCCTGGCGCGCGAAGATGGGGCTGAGGTAGCGCGCGGGGCCTCCGGCGCGGCGCTGCACCGTCACCGTGGCCACGTCCACGAGCGCGGCGGGGGCGAGGTTCTGCAGGGCGAGCCCCTCGGCGGCCTGGCGGGCGCGCTGCACGGGGTTTTCGCCCGCGTCCGGATCGAACGCGCCCGCGAAGCGCGTGCCGTCGTGGAAGACCATCTGTCCGCCGAAGCTGGTCAGTGCCCTCTGCACGGTGACGGGGTTGGCGCCCGAGCGGAAGAAGAGCACCGCCACCGAGCGCCGCACGCCCGCGGGCGGGGAGGCGGCGGGCCTGTCCACCACGGGCACGAGGAGCCGCACGGGACTGGGAGGCTTCTCGGCCTGCGTCAGGGCCTCCTGGAGTTCGCGCCGCAGGTTGGCCACGGCGTCGGGGCGGAACTTGCGCTCCTTGGCGAGGCAGCGCAGCACGAGCTGCTCGAGAGGCGCCGGTACGGGCGCCAGTTCCGACGGCCGCAGGGGCCGGCGCGACAGGTGCGCCTGGATGACGTCCACCGAGGTGCCGAAGAAGGGCGGCCTCCCGGTGAGCATCTCGTAGAAGAGCACGCCGAGCGAATAGAGATCCGAGCGGGCGTCGAGGCCCTGGGGACCCGCGCACTGCTCGGGGGACATGTACTCGGCGGTGCCGGCGAAGGACAGGCCCAGGGGCGGCGTGGCGTCGTCCGCGGAGGCGGTGACGATGAGGTCGCCCACGGGCCGCGCGAGGCCGAAGTCGAAGAAGCCCGCGGTGTGCGTCGTGTCGTCGAGGAAGATGTTCTCGGGCTTGAGATCCCCGTGCAGGAAGCCCCGCTCATGCACCACCCCGAGCGCGTCGAGCAGCGAGCGCGCGCGGGAGGTGAACTCGGGCAGGGACATGGGGCCCGCCAGCTGCGCCATGCGCTGGGCGAGGGTGGGCCAGGGGATGAACTGCATGACGAGGCAGGCGGCCCCATCGGGCAGCACCCCCGTATGGTACACGGCGGGCACGGTGGGCGGGCCGATGGCGCGCATCACCTGGGCCTCGCGCTCGAGCTGGGCACGCGCGAAGGGAATCTCGGGGTGGGCGACCTTGATGGCCACGCGCTCGCCATCGGACTCGCGCCGGGCGGAGTAGACCGAGCCGAACCCACCGCGAGCGATCTCCTCTTCCAGGAGATAGCCGGCGATGTGGCGCCATGGCTCCGCCCGTCCGTCCCCCCCGCGGGGCGAGTCGGTCGGGGTAGCTCCTCGGGGACAATGCGCGTGGGCCCCCTCCCAACGCTGTCCGCATGTCACGCACCGCGGCACGGCCGGCAGTCTACCACCCTCTGGGCGATCCTCCTCCAAATGACCCCGGACGGTGGACACCATCTCATTCCCCGGTACATCCCCTTTGTTCAGCGTGCGCCATCACTGCACTTGAATGGGCGGACTCCGGCCATCGGACCCATACGGAGAGTAGAAGGGGCACGCCCTCGCTCATCAGGAGGGGGCCTCGAGCGCGCACCCCCGAAGCCGTGGGGCCCGGGGGTGCGGTGATGCACGCGAGGAGGGTCCTCGCGCGATGGCTAGCGCTGGGAGGAGCGGCGCGCGAGCGCGTGCGCCGTCTTGCGGCGGCGGCTGGCCAGCACGAGCAGGCTCATCATGCCGGCGATGAGCAGGGGCGTGCCGCCGGTGGCCGAGGCACCACCGCAGCTCTGGGGCTGCAGGCCGTCCTCGTAGGCGTTCGGCGAGCCGGGCACCAGGCCGGAGGTCCCCGGGGAGCCGTCCGAGGAGGGGCCCTGGGTGACGGCACCATTGTTGGCCGACTCATCGGGCGGGCCGCTGGTCGGGTCGTCCATGTCGGGCGCGGCGTCGATCGGCTGCTCCGAGGAGGGCGCCTGGGGCTCCTGGGCGGCCACGGCGGGCAGCACGTCTTCCAGGGCCGTGCTCTGCACGAAACCGTCATGGTAGACGATGCCCTCCTGCTTGATGGACGCGTCCCGGTACAGGCCCATCTTGAGGTAGTTGCGCTGGCTGCCGAACTGCGTGGCCATGTACGTCTTGGGCAGCACCACCTTGCCATCGTGGTACAGCTCGATGAAGCCGGTCTTCTTGTCGGAGGACCACTTCACGTGGAGGATGAAGTCG
This sequence comes from Cystobacter fuscus DSM 2262, assembly GCF_000335475.2. NCBI lineage: Bacteria > Pseudomonadati > Myxococcota > Myxococcia > Myxococcales > Archangiaceae > Cystobacter > Cystobacter fuscus. The sequence goes on from NZ_ANAH02000072.1 coordinate 32,717, forward strand.
TTCCAGTGATCGCGCTGCAGGGGGGCCGTCCAGACGACCTTGCCGCTGCTGCCACCGACTCGCAGGTTGAGCCGATCATTGACCACGTAGAGCTCGAGCGGGGGGGAGCCGCTGTGCCCTTCCTGGTGCCACTGGGTGAACAGCGCCCACTTGGGCGAGCTCGGGAAGCTGGCGGGGAAGAGCGAGCTCCACTTGTAGAAGTACTCGGAGCCCGAGGTCTCGCGGCTCAGATAGACCAACTCGTTGCGGTTGCCGCTCGCCTTGATGGGGTTGTCCCCCTGGCGCACGGTGGTCTTCAACGCGTAACGACCCTCTCGCACCGGCGAGGTCACCACCAACAGGCGGTTCGAGGACACACTCTGCTCAGCGTCCCACTGAGAGAGATTTCCGGTTTCGAGGTCGCCCTTCCATACGACGGAGGCCGAGGCCAGGGTGGGCACCAGCAGCGCGAGGGCGGCAATGTTCAGCAGTCGCTTCAATCTGTGTCCTTTCGTCGTTGGGACAAAAAGGACAAGTGACTTGCTTTTTAACTTCCCGATGACGTGTCCCCGTCATCCCCCCCTTGGGAAATCGAGGCTTGCTCGCCTGCCCAGGAAGCAATCCCCCGAGGGCCGTTGAGCAGGCCCTCGGGGTGAGCAGTCATTGAGCCGAGAGGTTTCAGGCGTTTAGCGCCGCGGCGTGGTGCCGCAGGTGGTCCGCCATGAAGGTCGAAACGAAGTAATAACCGTGGTCATACCCGTCCTGGGAGCGGAGTGTCAGGGGCTGCCCTGCCTGCTCGCAAGCGGCGCGCAACAACTCGGGCTTGAGCTGCTCCGCGAGGAATTTGTCGTTCGTGCCCTGGTCCACCAGCAGGGGAGGAACCCGGGCCCCGCCGCGCAGCAATTCCGTGGCATCCCAGGCGCGCCACGCCTCGGTGTCCGCTCCGAGGTAGGTGCCAAAGGCCTTCTGTCCCCACGGGCAGCGCATGGGCGCGCTGATGGGGGCGAAGGCGGACACGGAGCGGTAGCGGCCCGGCTGGCGCAGCGCGCAGACGAGCGCGCCATGGCCTCCCATGGAGTGGCCGAAAATGCCCTCGCGGTCCATCCGGGCGGGGAAGTGCTTGCCCACCAGCTCGGGCAGCTCCCGGGTGACATAGCTGTACATGCGGAAGCGCGAGGCCCAGGGGGCCTGGGTGGCATCCAGGTAGAAGCCGGCGGCGGTGCCCACCTCCCAGTCCGCGTCCTCCTTGGGAATGCCTGTCTGGCGCGGGCTGGTGTCGGGCACCACCAGCATCAACCCCAGCTCCGCGGCAAGCTGCTGCGCCCCGCCCTTGATGAGGAAGGTGTCCTCGGTGCACGTGAGGCCGGAGAGGTAATAGAGGACCGGCACCTTGCCCGCCTGGGCCTGGGGAGGAAGGTAGACGGCGAAGCGCATCTCGCCGCCGCACTCCTGGGACGTGTGCTTGTAGAAGCCGACGGTGCCGCCGAAGCAGCGGTTCTCGGCGTGGGGTTTCAGCGCGTCCATGGCTAGTACTTCACCACCGTGCGGATGGACTCGCCCTTGTGCATCAAGTCGAAGCCCTCGTTGATGCGCTCGAGCGGCAGGGTGTGGGTGACGAGGTCATCCACGTTGATCTTCTTCTCCATGTACCAGTCGACGATGCGGGGCACGTCGGTGCGGCCGCGGGCGCCGCCGAACGCGCTGCCCTTCCACACGCGTCCGGTGACGAGCTGGAAGGGCCGGGTGCTGATCTCCTGCCCGGCGGCGGCCACGCCGATGATGATGCTCTCGCCCCAGCCGCGGTGGCAGCACTCGAGCGCCTGACGCATGGTGTTCACGTTGCCGATGCACTCGAAGCTGTAGTCGGCGCCGCCGCCGGTGAGGTTGACGAGGTGGGGCACGAGCTCCGCCGCGGGCATGTCCGCCGGGTTGACGAAGTGCGTGAGGCCGAACTTCTCCGCCATGGCGCGCCGGCCGGGGTTCAGGTCCACGCCGACGATCTGATCCGCGCCCACCATGCGGCACGCCTGCACCACGTTGAGCCCGATGCCGCCCAGGCCGAAGACGACCACGCGCGCGCCCGCCTCCACCTTGGCCGTGTAGACGACGGCGCCCACGCCCGTGGTCACCCCGCAGCCGATGTAGCAGACCTTGTCGAAGGGTGCGTCCTCGCGGATCTTCGCCACGGCGATCTCCGGCAGCACCGTGTACTGCGCGAACGTGGACGTGCCCATGTAGTGGTGGATGGGCTCCTTGCCGAGCCGGAAGCGGCTGGTGCCATCCGGCATGAGCCCCTTGCCCTGGGTGGCGCGGATGGCCGTGCACAGGTTCGTCTTGCGCGACAGGCACGACTTACACTGGCGACACTCGGGCGTGTAGAGCGGGATGACGTGGTCCCCCTTCTTCACCGAGGTGACGCCCGGGCCCACGTCCACCACGATGCCCGCGCCCTCGTGGCCGAGGATGCTGGGAAACAGGCCCTCGGGATCCTTGCCGGACAGCGTGTACGCGTCGGTGTGGCAGATGCCCGTCGCCTTGAGCTCGATGAGCACCTCGCCCGCCTTGGGTCCTTCGAGATGCACCGTCTCGATGCGCAGGGGCTTGCCGGGTTCGAACGCGATGGCGGCCTTGATGTCCATGGGTGATGCCTCGTGGGTGGGGGGAGGGGTGTAGCGCGACGTGGCGGAGCGTAACGGAGGGGCCCGCGGCCTCCGCCAGAGATCTTCTTCATCGGCCGAAGAATTGCGCTTGCCGCGCGGCGCGGTAACACAGGCGGTACGCATGAGAGGTGAAGTCAACAGCGGACGGCGAAGCACGGGGCCCGGCGGGACGCGGCTCCTCGTGGCCTCGTTGTGTCTCTCCCTGTTGGCTTCCGGTTGCGCGAGGGTGGACTCCTCGCTCGACGCGCTCTCCTTCTATTTGGAGGAGAACATCCCGCACACGCACGGTCCGGCCCCCAGGCCCCCCGCTCCCGCGCGGAAGACCGTGTCATCCCAGCGCTCCGCCCGTGTCCGGGGAGTGCTCCTGGTGGGCCTCGCGGTCCGCCCGGAGGTTGCACCGCCCCCCGCGGTGAAGCCGGGACTCCCGCTGTCCGCTCCCCGCCCGGAAGCAGCCTCTCCGGCGCTGGCAAGAAGGACCGAGCACCCGTGGGTACACCAGGTGCTCCCCTCCTCTGGAGGGAATGACGCGCATGTGCTCCGTGAGGCGGTTGCCGGAGTCATGCGAGTGGAGCGAACAGTTCGCCGCGGGCAGGTGAGCATGCCCGGAGTCGTTCGCGGCAGGGAGATCGTGTCACCCAGGCCCATCGTCGCGGCGTTGTCGCTGACGAGCGGCCTCTCTCGAAGCGCGGGTGGCGTGCCGCCCGACCCTGTCCTCGCGCGGGGGGTGCTCGGCGCCTCGCGGGGACTCGATGCGTTGCGCCGTCCTCCCCAGGTGCCTCCGTCTCCAGGAGCCGCGCTCGCGTCGCGAGTCGAGCTGCTTGCTAGCGGGAGACGTCCGCTCGAAGTGGGGTGCGGTGACCCGGGCCACGGCGTGCCGTGCGCTCGTGGGCCTCGTGTGCCTTCCCCCGAGGGAGGGGGAGGGCGAGCCCGACAGCTCGTTTCCGGGGGTGCTCCCGGAAGGCGAGGGTCCGCCCATGCGGGCGGGTTCGGGCTCCTCCCACCAGGAGGGGCCCTGGCGATACGGGTGAAGGGAGCAACAGGGGCCGGTTCTCCGCGCCTCGAGCACTCGTACGCCTTCGCCCGGCGTGGACGCCTGACGCGTCTATCTCCAGGAGCAGGGACGTTGGCGGGCGGGCCTCGAGCCCACCACCAGGACCACCACGTCCACCGTCCGCGTGGGGACCACGCCGTGAACCGTGCTCGCCGAGCTCTCGTCGGCCTCGCCAGCCTGGGAACGGGTGCGCCCTCCGGGAGTGGAGGGCCGGGGCTCGCTCGTGCTCGACACCTCGAGGACCGAGGCGGAGATCGAAGCGGGCGAACCTTACCGCGCCAGGGTGGACGCGGTGTGGAACCTGACCTGTGGGGACATCTTCGTGCGCGGGACGCGGTACCGCCCCGCGCGTTACTTCACTCGTCCGCCGGCACGTCGTAGCGCGGCGTCAGGTCGACCACGTGCACGGTGAGCAGGTGGTAGATGATGACGTTGCTCACCCAGAAGAAGATGGCCGGGCCGCTCACGTACACGAGCGTCGCGCCGGGCCAGACGTGCAGGTGCTTGCCGGTGAGCGCCACCGCCATGAATCCGCCGATCCACTCGCCCACCCAGCACACCACCGAGCCGACGCAGACGCGCGACCACGCCTTCATCTGCCGGGGGTGGAACCAGTAGTAGTGCATCGTCCACATCAGGAACACCGAGCCCACCCACAGCACCATGCTCCCGAAGGAGAACCAGCCGTAGGGGGAGTCCGGGTACAGCCAGCCGTAGGTCCCGTTCACCGCCTTCCAGGCCTGGTTCTGGGCCAGCTCGAGCAGCCACAGCAGCGGCGCCACATAGAGGATCTGCGTGGCGAGCACCCGGGCGTAGACGCCAAACGACCGGTGGGGGGTGGTTGGAGTCAGCGCAATCGCGTTCGCGTTCATGGAGGTCTCCCGTCAACGGAGCGGTGTCGTGGGAGTCCACTGATTGCCTTGAGTAGGGGTATGACTGCTTTCCTACGACCGCCAACCGCTTCCACCAGGGCGCCAACCCATGAATATTCTGTCGGGACAGGCGTGGCGGCCGGGCTCTCGCCGCCCTTCGATTGGAGCGTTCCATGGCCTCGTTACCCCCTCGCAACATGACCGACTACGAAGCCACCTGGCGTGGCTTCCGGTGGAACCGCCCGGAATTCTTCAATTTCGCCGGGGATGTCACCGACCGCTGGGCCCGTGAGCGCCCCGAGGCCCTGGCGCTGCAATGGAGCGACGAGGGCGGGGCGGAGCGGAGCTTCACCTGGAGCGAGGTGCGGCGGCGCTCGCTGCACGCGGCGCGCTTCCTGACGGACCTGGGCCTGCGCAAGGGCGAGCGCGTCTTCGTGATGATGCCTCGGGTGCCGGAGTGGTGGTTCCTGGTGCTCGGGTGCATCCGCGCGGGCATCGTCTTCATGCCGGGCACCCCCATGCTCACCCCCAAGGACGTGCGCTACCGGCTGGAGGCCGCGGGAGCCCACGGCGTCATCGCGGACGCGAGCTGCCTGGACCGGTTCGAGGGGCTCGCGGGCACGGGCGCCGTGAGGCACTGGGTGTCCGTGGGGTCGGCACCCTCGCCCTGGGTGGCGTACGCGTCCGAGGCGGCGCCGGAGGACGCGTCCGGTGACGCCTTCGAGCGCACGCGGGCGGATGATCCGATGCTGCTCTACTTCACGTCGGGCACCACGGGCATGCCCAAGCGGGTGCAGCACACGCAGGCCAGCTATGGCCTGGGGCACGAGGTGACGGGCCGCTACTGGTTGGACCTGACGCCGGAGGACCGGCACCTGACGCTGTCGGACACGGGGTGGGCCAAGTGCGCCTGGGGCAAGCTCTTCGGCCCGTGGAGCCAGGGCGCGTGCAACGTGGTGTACGACTTCCGGGGCCGCTTCGAGCCGGAGCGCTTCCTGCGGATGCTCGAGCGGCAGAAGGTGACGACGTTCTGCGCGCCGCCCACGGCGTGGCGGGCGCTCGTGCAGAAGGACCTGTCCGCGTATGACCTGTCCGCGCTGCGGCACGTGGCGAGCGCGGGCGAGCCGCTCAACCCCGAGGTCATCGACACCTGGAAGCAGGCCACGGGGCTGATCATCCGCGAGGGCTACGGCCAGACGGAGTCGGTGGTGGTGGTGGGCATGTTCTCCTGCCTGGAGCCACGCGCGGGCTCCATGGGCAAGCCCACGCCGGGCTTCGTCGTGTCGGTCATCGACGACGCGGGCCGGGAGGTGCCCTCGGGGCAGGAGGGCGACATCGCGGTGCGGGTGAAGCCGGAGCGGCCCGTGGGGCTCTTCGACGGCTACCTCGAGGACGACGCGGCGAACCAGACGGCGTTCCGCGGCGACTGGTACGTGACGGGCGACCGGGCGGTGAAGGACGCGGACGGCTACTTCTGGTTCGTGGGCCGGCGCGACGACGTCATCAAGACGTCCGGCTACCGCGTGGGCCCCTTCGAGGTGGAGTCGGCGCTGCTGGAGCACGCGGCCGTGGTGGAGTCGGCCGTGGTGGGCGTGCCGGACGAGCGCCTGGGACAGCGCCTCAAGGCCTACGTGGTGCTCGCGCGGGGCTTCACGGGCTCGGAGGCGCTCGCGAGCGAGCTGCAGGAGCACGTCAAGCGCACCACGGCGCCCTACAAGTACCCGCGCGAGATTGAGTTCGTCACCGAGCTGCCCAAGACGGTGAGCGGGAAGATCCGCCGCAACGAGCTGCGCGCCCTGGCCCTCAACCGGCCCCCCGCGAAGGACTGAGGGGGCCCACGCGCCGGCCCGCGCTCAGGTGGAGTGCGGGTCGTGCTCCTCGCGGTCGAGGGACTCGGGGAGCAGCGCGTTGGCGAGCAGGCCCACGAGCGCGGCCAGGGCCATGCCGTGCAGCTCCAGGTGCACCTCGCCGAGCGTCACCGGAATCTTGGCGCCCCCGAGGCCCAGCACGAGGATGAGGCTCACCACGATGAGGTTGCGGCTGTGGGCGAAGTCGATGCGCGCCTCGGACAGGGTGCGGATGCCCACCGAGGCGATCATCCCGAAGAGCAGGATGCTCACGCCGCCCAGCACGCCCGGGGGGAAGCTCTGGGACACGGCGGCCAGCTTGGGCGACAGGCCGAAGAGCATGGCGAAGACGGCGGCGATCCGGAGCACGGCGGGGTCGTAGACGCGCGTGACGGCGAGCACGCCCGTGTTCTCCGCGTAGGTGGTGGCGGCGGGTCCCCCGAGCGCGGCGGACGCCATGTTGGCGATGCCATCGGCGAACAGGGTGCGGGGCAGTCCGGGCGACTCGAGGAAGTTCTTGCCCACCACGCGGCCGTTCACGATGACGTCGCCGATGTGCTCGATGAAGGTGACGAGCGCCACCGGGGCGAGCACGAAGATGGCCGACCAGGAGAAGCGCGGAGCGTGGAAGGGGGGCAGGCCCACCCAGGCGGCGTCGCGGATGGCGGCGAGCTTCGCGGGCTCCACGCCGCCAATCGCCAGCGCGGTCCCATAGCCGACGAGGACGGCGATGAGGATGGGGATCATCTTGAAGAGGCCCCGGGCGAAGACGCTGGTGATGATGGCGGCCAGCAGGGTGACGACCGCCAGCCCCCAGTGGCTCTGGGCCTGATTGATGGCGACCCCGGCGAGGCTCAGTCCGATGACGATGATGACGGGGCCGGTGACGATGGGGGGGAACACCTTCTGGACGCGGCTCACGCCCACGGCCTTCACCGCGGCGGAGAAGACGATGTACAGGGCGCCCGCGGCGACGAGGCCGCCTCCAACGGCGGCGGGGCCCTCGGCCTTCATCACCGTGAGGATGGGGGCGATGAAGGCGAAGCTGCTGCCCAGGAAGATGGGCACGCCCAGGCCCGTGAGGACATGGAAGAGCAGGGTGCCGAGCCCGGCGCCGAACAGGGCGACGCTCGGATTGAGGCCCGTGAGCAGGGGCACCAGCACGGTGGCGCCGAACATGGCGATGGTGTGCTGGAGGCCCAGGACGACCTTCTTCTGGAGCGGCAGAGGGGGCATGGACCTTTGGCTTAGCTCACCGGGCCCGTTTCGCCACCTCCTGGACTCCGGCTCAGCTCGGCATCACGTCGCGCTCCGCCCAGGCCCGGCGCCGCTCGCCCTCGGGATCCTCCACCAGCTCGTCCTTCAGATTCAGCAGGAGGGTTTTTCGCGTCTCCAGGTCGTACGCGGGCCAGCCCTCCTCGGGGCGGCCCTCGCGCACGAAGCGCAACCAATGCCGCTTCATGCGCTGGGCGAGCGCCTCCAGCTCCGGCGTCGGCTTGCCCAGCAGCAGCCGGGTCAACTTGGGCGGAAAGGGGAAGAGCAGGAACAGGTCCAGCGCGTGCATCGCCCCCAGCTTGAGGAAGGGGGCGGGGTAGTCCAGGCGGTAGCGCCAGGTGGGCGCGTGCTGGGCGTGCTGCTCGGAGAAGTGGATGCTGGGCATGGTGAAGATGGAGTGGCTGCCCAGGTCCGTCAGGCCTCGGTCCGTGTCGGGGTAGAGCGCGAGGAGCTTGTCGGCCCGCTCCGCTCCCAACTGGCGCGTCAGCATGTTGGCGAGGCGCGGTCGCCTCAAGGGCATGATGGGCAGGCGGAGCACGGTGAAGAAGCGGTGCTCGTCCAGGTTGGTGCCGATCAACAGGGGGATGTCCGGGGTGCGGAGGGCACGGGCCTCCTTCAGGGACGAGGGCAGCACATGGCCATCGAAGTAGGGACGGGTCGTGAGTCCCTCCGGGCGCGTCTTCTTGGTGCGCTCCATGGCCCGCGAGAGCAGGGGCGCGGGGAGGCTCCAGAGCTGGTCGCGGTTGTCGCGGCCCACGCCCAACTGGCTGGCGAACTCCTGGGCGATGTCCAGGCTGTTGTCCCAATCGGCGTGCAGGCTCATCCCCGCGCTCTGGGCGATGGCGCCGTGGAAGAGGCCTCGTGCCGCCTTCATCACCATCAGCGTCACGACGGAGGCGGAGCCGGCCGACTCGCCTCCGATGGTGACGTGCCCGGGATCTCCGCCGAACGCCTCGATGTTCTCCTTCACCCACCGCAGCGCCGCGACCTGATCGAGCATCCCGGCGTTGTGCGCGAAGCGCTCGTCCTCGAAGAGTCCTCCCAGGTTCAGGAAGCCAAACGCGTTCAGGCGGTAGTTGATGCTGACGAAGACGATGTCCCCCTGCTTCGCCAGCTCGTGTCCGAGGTACTGCGAGCCGCCCCCCAGGTCATAGGCGCCGCCGTGGATCCACACCCAGACCGGGCGCTTGCGTCCGTCCGCCGCGGGCGACCAGACATTCAAGTACAGACAGTCCTCGCTGAACTGGCTGCTGGAGCTGATCACGGCGTTGAGGGGGCCGGGGATCAGGGGCGGCTGGAGGGCGGAGGCGCCAAACCGGGTCGCGTCCCGAATGCCCGTCCAGGGCTGGACGGGCTGGGGCTCGCGGAAGCGCAGGGGCCCCACGGGCGGGGCCGCGTAGGGGATGTTCAGCCAGGCATGGACGCCGCCCATGCGCTTGCCGCGGAGCTTGCCGTTGCTCGTGTCGACGATCAGCGTGTCGGTGGGGTTCGTCATTCCGGTAGAAGACCCCAAGCAGGGCCCGTTGTTAACCCCGATGATGGGCAACACCCGAAGGAAGAACGAGATGCGAAAGGCCATGTTCGTTGCAGTGAGTGTCGTATCCCTGACCGCCCCGATGCTGGGCTGTGTCGACAACGTCCCCGCGGAGGAGTCCTGGACGCTGACCACCATCGCCGATGCCCGCAGCGGGATCGCCTCGCCGGTGGACCTCGCACCGCCGGGTGACTCGCCGGGCGACATGTTTGTGTTTGATCAGCCCCTGTTGAACGCGGCGAAGGAGAACATTGGCTCCAACAGCGGCTTCTGCATCCGGACGTTGCCCGGCCAGTTCAGCGAGTGCCAGTGGACGCTCACGATGGCCGACGGCACCATCACCGTCGCGGGCCGGGAGGCCGAGACCGGCCCCTCCTCGATTCCCATCGTTGGTGGAACGGGCGCCTATGTGGGGGCGAGCGGGGTGCTGCTCACGACTCCCAACGGAGACAGGACGTTCACCCAGGTGCTCACCTTCCTGAAGCCGAAGCAGTAGGGGAGCGGGGGGCAGCGTGCCCCATGTGAGGCGCCCTGCCTCGCTCCATCCTGGCAAGGCGCGCCTGGCCTAAGGAGCGAGGAAGGTGTTCATCTCCCGTACGACATCGGCGGGGTGGGTGAGCCAGAGGTAGTGCCGCGCGTTCTCGAGCTTCACCAGCTTCCAGTTCGGCTGCTTGCGCAGCGCGGCGTCCGCGGCCTCCGTGTCCCGCCGCAGCCCGGGCAGGAAGTCCCGTGCCTTCTCCCGGAAGTCCGCGGGCGTGCGCTCGAGGCTCATCATGGCCTCCATCCACTCGGCGAACCCCTGTCCGTCGAAGAGCGAGAGCACGGGCGCGCGCGGCGCGGAGAAGTCCACCCTGGCCACTCCCCGGATCATCTGTGCCACCGCATCGGGGCGCTGGCGCGGGCGCACGTAGCCGCCGGTGGTGGGGTCGAACTCGTGGGCTTGATCGAGCTCGTGCGCGGGGTAGGGACCGCCCAGGTCGCGCGTGAGGATGGCCACGACGGCTTCGCGTGACGCCCCCGCCGGGAATTCGACGGTGGGCATGGGCGGATTGCTCAGCTCCCTCAGGAACACCGCGATCCCCGCCCGGTCATCCGTCGCGTCCAGGTAGACGAGCTTGTCGACGCGCTCCGGGAGGTGGGTGCCCACCCAGGTCATCTCGTCCCCCGCCATGGAGTGGCCCGCCAGCACGGCCTTCTGGATGCCCAGGCCGTCGAGCGCGTGAACGACATCCAGGCCCAGCGTGGGGGTGTCATAGCCCGTGTCGGGCCAGCTCGAGGCGCCGAACCCACGGCGCGTGAGGGCGTAGACGTGGTGACGGGCGATGAACTCGGGCGCGAGCTGGTCGAAGACGTGGCCCGTGTTGCCCAGGCCCGACAGGAACACGAGCGCCGGGCCCTGGCCCCCGAAGTCGAGCACCTCGAGCTCGACGCCTTGCGCGACCTTCACGCGCTTCACCTGGTGCGGCGAACCACCGCCATCCGAGGGCCCCGTTCGCGGCACGGACGGGGTGGCACAACCAGTGGAGAGGAGCAAACAGGACAGCAGCAGGGGCTTTCGCATGGGCCCGCGATGCTCGCACGGGCCGGGCTCGCGTCACGCAGTCAACACCAGGGCATTCCCCCCAGGAGCTTTTGTTCCACCCCCGTACGCTAGGCCCCGCCTGTTGCCATCAGGCACGCGAGCGAATGCTGTTCATCCCGTGGCCCTGGCCAATATTGGGGTTACAACTTTGGCGCATCCAGCAGTGCTCCTCGTCAGGTCTCTTGCTGACAAGGGGCCGGGCATGAGGTGAATTTGAAGCAGCTGTCTCTCGGTGAGTTGCTCCGCGCGGCGGATCAGGTGGCGCGTGAGGTGGCTGCCCCCGAAGTCACCCGGGTCGACGGCGAGGGGTGCTGGCCGGAGACGGCTCTGCGCGCCCTCCAGGCGGCGGGGCTGGGTGGCCTGGTCGTCCCCGCGGCCTTCGGGGGTCAAGGACAGGGGCTCGTCGCGCTCGCGCGAACCTGCGAGGTGCTCGGCCGCGTCTGCGCCTCGACGGCCATCTGCTTCGGGATGCACTGCGTGGGGTCCGCGGTCCTCGCCGCCAAGGCGACCCCCTTCCAGCAACGGACGTTCCTGGAGCCCATCGCCGCGGGCGAGCACCTCACCACCCTGGCGCTCAGCGAGTCGGGGATCGGGGCTCACTTCTACCTGCCCCAGACGCGGCTCTCCGCCGTGCCCGGTGGCTACCGGCTCGAGGGGGCGAAGTCCTTCGTCACCAATGGCGGGCATGCGGATTCCTACGTCGTCTCGACCCTGGCCTCGGTCGCCCGGCTGGGGGACTTCTCCTGCGTCATCCTTCCCGCCCAGGCGGAGCACCTGGCGTGGGAGGGAGCCTGGGAAGGGATCGGCATGCGAGGCAACTCGGCCCGGACGCTGCGGCTCCAGGATGTCTTCGTCCCGGCCACCCATCTGCTCGGCCAGGAGGGGGATGAGATCTGGTACGTCTTCAACGTCGTGGCGCCCTACTTCCTCATCGCCATGGCGGGGACGTACCTGGGAATCGCGAGCAGCGCGCTGGAGGAGGCCACCGCGCACCTCAAGCACCGGCACTACGCCCACGGGGGCGCGTCTCCTTCCGGCTAGGCCGTGCTCCAGCACCGGCTGGGAACGCTCTGGGCCGTCGTCGAGCGCACGCGGCTGCTCATCCACAGCGCCGCCGAGAGGGGAGACCAGGGCGAGGCCACCGCCCTCGCGGCGCTCTGCTCCGCCAAGGCCGAGGTCGCCGACTGCGTCGTCCACGTCGTGAACGAGGCCATGACGCTCGTGGGGGGGCGGGGCTACTCCGAGAGCGGCTCACCCCTCTTCCGCCACCTGCGTGACGCGCGCGCGGCCCACGTCATGTCGCCCACCACCGACATCCTCCGCACCTGGGTGGGGCGCGCCCTTCTCGACCTGCCGTTGCTGGGGGACTGAGCGTGGGCACGGCGAGGGCTCTGCTGGTCGCGATGGACACCGACAGCGCGGGAGTGCTCCGCGAGCGGTGTGGTGCGCATGACGTCACCCTGGAGCAGGTGCCCTCGGCGGACGAGGTCCTGGCGCGCTTGGAGAGCCACCCGGGGGCCTTCGACGCGCTGGTGATCGGCCCGCTCGAGCGGCGGCCTCTTTCCCTGGCCCAGCGCGTGGCGAGGCTGGATCGCGACGTGAGCGTGCTGGTGCTGGCTGCCCCCGAGCAGCTCGAGGCCCTGCGGGCTACCTTCAGGTACACCCCCTTCATCGGTCAACGCACGAGCCTCCATGGCGCGGAGGGCGTGGCGAAGCTCGCGGAGGCGCTTCAGCGGGCCGTTCAGCAGACGCGGCTGTGGCGCGAGCATCAGCGCACGCTCCAGGCCGTCTCCTCGCGGCTCCAGGCCGAGGAGCCGGTCCGGCCGCGGCCCTCCGCCGTCCTCGATCGCCTGCTGGAGCTCGCCCCCGTGGGCATCCTGGCGCTCGATGCCAACGGCTACGCGCGGGTGCGCAACCCGGCGGCGCGGCGAATCCTGGGGCAGGCCGAGGAGCGGCTCTCGAGGGTGCCGTTGGTGTTGCTGCTGCCGCCGGGCTTCGAGGCGCTCCTGGAGAAGGTGCGGGCGACCGGCGCCTCGGCCCAGGCGCTGCTCGAATCGCGGGGCCCGCGCGGGCCGCGGATCCTCGAGGCCTCCCTGGCGCCCCTGCCCGAGGACGCGACGGGGCCGGGCGGGTTCCTGCTGGTGCTGCAGGACACCACCGAGCAGGTGACGCTGCAGCGCGAGCGCGAGGAGCTGCTTCAACAGCTCGAGGCCGCGGTCAGGATGCGTGACGAGTTCCTCTCGGTGACGTCGCACGAGCTGAGAACGCCCCTGACCTCCATGCTGGGCTGGGTGCAGATGCTGCGCAACGGCACGCTCTCCCCCGAGAAGCAGTCCCGGGCACTGGAGGTCATCGAGCGCAACGCGAAGTCGCAGGCGCAGCTCATCGAGGATCTGCTGGACGTCAGCCGCATCATCTCCGGCAAGCTGCGCCTGGAGGTTGCCTCCCTCCAGCTCGAGAGCGTCGTCCGGGCCGCCGTGGAGTCCGTCACGCCCGCGGCCCAGGCCAAGGACATCCGCCTCCAGGTCGTGCTGGACGACACCCTGGGTCCGGTGATGGGGGACGCGCATCGCTTGCAGCAGGTCTCCTGGAACCTGCTCACCAACGCGGTGAAGTTCACGCCCAAGGGTGGACGCGTCTACGTCACCTTGCGCCGGGTGAGCTCCTCGGCGGAACTCACGGTGCGCGACACGGGGCAGGGCATCGTTCCGGAGTTCCTGCCCCATGTCTTCGAGCGCTTCCGTCAGGCGGACTCCAGCGCGACCCGGCTCCATGGGGGGTTGGGGCTGGGCCTGTCGATCGTGCGCCACCTGGTCGAACTGCACGGGGGGAGCGTCTCCGTTTCGAGCGAGGGGACGGGCAAGGGAGCGACGTTCGTCGTGAGCTTGCCCATCTCTCCGCTGCGCGTGACGAACCAGGGCGCGGACCCGGCCAGGGCCGAGGCGCTCCCCTTCGATTGCCCGGAGGGGATCGCGGGCCTGCGGGTGCTGCTCGTCGAGGACGAGCCGGACGTGCGCGAGATGCTCGTGACCCTGCTGGAGCGCTGCGGGCTGCACGTGACGGCCGCCAGTTCCGCCGCCGAGGCCTGGGAACTGCTGCTGCGGGACAAACCGGATGTGCTCATCTCGGACGTCGGCATGCCGGGGGAGGATGGCCACACCTTCCTGCGGCGCGTCCGGGCGCTTCCGGCGGAGCGCGGTGGGCGGGTACCCGCCCTGGCCATCACCGCCCACGCGCGTCCGGAGGACCGGCGCAAGGCGCTGCTCGCCGGCTTCCAGATGCATCTGGCCAAGCCCGTGCCGGCCGATGAGCTGCTGCTCATGCTCGCGACCCTGGCGGGCCGGCTCTGACGCGAGTGCCCGGAGATTGCCTCGCCCGGGCCCCGGCGTACGTTTCATTCGCTTATTCCAGGTTCTTCTCCGCGAAGACGCGCATGGCATCCCGGATGAACCGCGTCGCCCCCTGGGTGTGCTTGTCGTAGACGGCCGTGAAGCGCGGATCCGCGACGTACATCTCCCCCAGGTTGATGTAGGCCTCGCGGTTGGGCACCCAGAAGAACGACACCCACGCGTGGTGCTGGCGCACCAACTCCTGCACCTCGTCACTGGCGGCATCCTCGCCGCGCACGCTCGCCTCGGCGAGTGCCTGGGCGATCCGCTCCTGTTCGGCCATCAGGTCGCGCTGCCTGTCCTTGCCCAGGGCGGTCCACTTGAGCTGGCTCTTGTCATAGGCGTCCCGTCCCCACCGCTGGACCACCTCCTCTTCGTACTGGCTGTTGTCGAAGCCATCGAGAATCTCCTCGGCCATGAGCTGCTCTCCTCCGTTCAACTTGCGAATCGTCGTTTCCACCGACGTGATTTGCCGCGCCAGACGCTGTTGCTCCCGCCTCAGCCACGTGAGGTGGGTCTGCAAGGCCCGGGTGGTGTCCTTCTGCCCTTGCAGTACCTCGGCGATGGCGGGCAGACCCAGGCCGAGCTCCCGCAGCAGCAGGATGCGTTGCAGGCGGACGAGCGCCGCCTGATCATAATAACGATAGCCATTGCTCCCGATACGGCTCGGCTCGAGCAGCCCCACGTCATCGTAATGACGCAGGGTGCGGCTCGTCGTTCCCGCCAGGCGAGCGATGTCCTGGATGGACCATTCCATCGGGCTCCCTCCTCGTTGGAGTCATTGAAACGAAGCTACAGCTTGACGTTGCGTCAAGGTCAACCGGGCTCGTGCGGCGCCGCGTCACTTTCGGAGGCCAGGGTCCGCTCCGAGGGCCGCGCGGTACGCGCAAACCCCGGCGCCGCGTGGCAGGCTGCGAGCCCTCCTTTCGACCCGAGGGACCTCGTGCACCACCCCCGCATCAAGCTGGCGCTCGCCACGCTGTCGCTGCTCGCTCCGTTGAAGCCGTTCGCCGCGGGCAAGGGCACCGCCGTACCCGCCCCACCCGTCGCGGCGAGCAAACCCGTGGTGGACACCTACCACGGGGTGAAGGTGGAGGACCCCTATCAGTGGCTCGAGAAGGGGGACGACCCCGAGGTGCGCCGGTGGCTCCAGGGAGAGAGGGCGTACACGCGGGCGGTGCTCGACAAGCTGCCCTCTCGCGAGGCCATCCGCGCCCGCGTCACCACGCTCCTCACCCACCAGTCCGCGTCGCATTACGCCCTGCGGCAGCGCGGCGGCACGCTCTTCGCGCTGAAGTCCCAGCCCCCCAAGCAGCAGTCCTTCTTGGTGGTCCTGCCGTCCGTGGAAGACCCCTCCACGGCCCGTGTGCTGGTGGACCCGATGGTGCTGGACCCGAGCGGCCACACCACCATCGACTTCTTCGTCCCCTCGCTCGACGGCAAGAAGGTGGCCGTGTCGCTGTCGAAGGACGGCACGGAGAGCGGGGACGTCACCGTCTACGACGTGGCCACGGGCAAGCCCCTGCCGGGCGAGTCGGTGCCACGGGTGAACGGTGGTACGGCCGGCGGCTCGCTCACCTGGAACGCGGACGGCACGGGCTTCTTCTACACGCGCTACCCGCGTGGCGAGGAGCGCCCCCCCGAGGACCGGGACTTCTTCCAGCAGGTGTACTTCCACCAGCTCGGCACGCCCACGGCACAGGACACCTACGAGCTGGGCAAGGGGGCGCCGCGCATCGCCAACTACGCGCTCTCCACCTCCGAGGATGGGGCGCACGTGATGGCCATCCTGGGCAACGGGGACGGTGGCGAGTACGCCGTCTACCTCCGGTCCCAGCAGGGCGCCTGGACGCAGCTCTCCCGGTTCGAGGACAAGCTCGTCTCCGTGGCCTTCGGGCAGGACGGGGCGCTCTACGCGCTGTCGCGCCGGGACGCGCCGCGCGGCAAGGTGCTGCGGATTCCGCTCGCCGCGCCGAGCCTGGACAAGGCCACCGTCTTCATCCCCCAGGCAGAGGCCTCCATCGACGGGTTGCTCGCCACCGCCACGCGCCTCTACGTGACGGAGCAGCTCGGCGGCCCCATGCGGATGCGCATGGTGGGCCTGGATGGAAAGGACCTCGGACGGGTGCCCACGCCGCCGGTGTCCTCGGTGGGCTGGCCCACGCGCCTGGGGGGAGACGACGTCCTCTTCGGCTCCATCAGCTACCTCGCGCCGACGAGCGTGTTCCGCTACTCGGCTGGCGACGGGACGCTGGCGAAGACGGCGCTGGGACGCACCTCTCCGGTGGACACGAGCCACGTGCGGGTGGAGCGTGTCATGTGCACCTCGAAGGACGGCACCCAGGTGCCGCTCAACCTCCTGTACGCGGATGGCACGAAGCGGGACGGCAACAACCCCACGTTGCTCACCGGGTACGGTGGCTTCAACATCTCCCTGTCCCCGAGCTTCCATGTGCTCCACTTCGCCTTCATCGAGCAGGGTGGGGTGGTGGCCGTGGCCAACCTGCGCGGTGGCTCGGAGTTCGGCGAGGAGTGGCACACGCAGGGCTCGCTGACGAAGAAGCAGAACGTCTTCGATGACTTCCACGCCTGCGCGAAGCTGTTGGTGGAGAAGAAGTGGACGAAGCCCGAGCGCCTGGCCATCGAGGGCGGCAGCAACGGTGGCCTGTTGATGGGCGCCGCGCTCACCCAGCATCCGGAGCTGTTCCGCGCGGTGCTCGCGCACGTGGGCATCTACGACATGCTGCGGGTGGAGCTCACGCCCAACGGGCAGTTCAACACCACCGAGTACGGCACGGTGAAGGACCCCGGGCAATTCCAGGCGCTGTATGCCTATTCGCCCTACCACCACGTGAAGGACGGGACGAAGTACCCGTCGGTGCTCTTCACCTCGGGCGAGAATGATCCGCGCGTGGACCCCTTCCACTCGCGCAAGATGGTGGCGCGGCTGCGGGCGGCCACGGGCTCGAAGCGTCCGGTGTTGCTGCGCACCAACGACATGGGCCACGGCATGGGCACGCCGCTGTCGGAGACCATCGCCGAGGAGGTGGATGTCCACGCCTTCCTCTTCAACGAGCTGGGCATGAAGTACCGGCCGGTGAGCCGTTAGGTGTCCGTCCCCGCGCCGGGGCCACACCGGCGCGGGGTTCGGGTCTACTGCGTGTCCTTGACCGTCTGGACGGTGGGGCTCCTGAACGCGGGGTCCCCGAGGAAGCCGGAGTACATCAGCCGGTTGGGCGAGCACCGCCCCGCGTTGGCCACCTTGCCGGGCGTGGAGTTGTCGACGAGCACGGAGGCCACGGCGGCGGGAGTGGCGGTGGGGTTGCGCTCCAGGAAGAGCGCGGTGAGGCCGGCGACGTGCGGCGCGGCCATGGAGGTGCCGTTGAGGACACGGGTGGCGTTGTCATCGGAGATCCAGGCCGAGGAGATTTGGTGGCCAGGCGCGAAGACATCCACGCAGCTCCCCCAGTTGGAGAAGGAGGCGCGCTTGTCGCTGCCCTCGGTGGCGCCCACGGTGAGGGCCTCGGGGGCCCGCGCGGGAGACACCGCGCAGGCATCCTGGTTGTCGTTCCCCGCGGCGACCACGAAGGTGACACCCGCGGCGATCGCCTGACGGATAGAGTCATCGAGCGCCTGGCTCTTGCCGCCCCCCAGGCTCATGTTGGCCACCGCGGGGAGCTGCCGGTTCTGGGCCACCCACTCCACGCCGGAGATCACCCCGGCGGTCGAGCCACTTCCCCCGCAGTCGAGCACGCGCACCGCGTGGAGACGGACTTCCTTGGCGACGCCGTAGACACGGCCGCCCACGGTGGCGGCCACGTGCGTGCCATGCCCATGGCAGTCGATGCCCTGCCGGCCATCCGAGAAGACATCATGGTCGGCCTGCGCGCGCCCGTCGAACTCGCTGTGGGAGACGCGGATGCCGGTGTCGATGATGTAGGCATGCACGCCCTTGCCGTTGGCGCTGTAGAGGTAGGAGTTGTCCAGCGGCAGATCTCGCTGATCGACACGGTCGATGCCCCAGGTGGCATCGGGTTGGCGCTCCCCGATGGCGCGCATCACCCCGTTCTCCTCCACGTACGCCACCTCGGGATCGCTGGCCATCGCGCGGGCCTGCTCCGCGGTCATCCGGCTGGCGAACCCGCGCAGGGCATGCGCGTATGTGCGGAAGGCGCGGCCGCCGTGGCGTGCCGAGAGGTTGTCCGCCGCCACGGAAGGCGCGAGCGGCGTCTCCCCCGGACGCGGTGTCCTGAGGACGACGATGTACTCGCCCGGAATCGCATGGGCCACGGTGACGAACTTCCCGGTGCGCGCCTCGGACCCGAGCGCGGCCTGAGGGCAGGGCTCGTCGGAAGGGGGCTGGGGAAGGGGAACGTTCCTGGCCGCGCAACCCGCCAGCAAGGACACGGAGACGACGGACACGGCCATCCAAGACACTGTACGGAGACGCATTGCTTCCCCCCTGTTGCCGGGAAAATACCCGGTTGCTTGTTTCAGTTTAAAGAGACGTCTGACCCACCCACTTCCGGTCCAGGGTCGCGCACGTCCGTCCAAAACCAGACATGCGGACGATACTATATCCGACTCCAGCGCAGCTGGCTGACCGCTCCACCCCCCGCTTCGTAGTATTCGAGCCTCACCTCGTACTCGCGCCTGAGCATGAAGAGGAAGGTGGAGTAGCTCGTGGGCGCCTGATCCCTCCACGCGTCGATGACGGGCGAGCCGCCGCCCACCCAGAGCCGCACACCGTCGTCGGCGCGGGTGGTGAACCTGTAGAAGCCCAGGGAGAAGGAGAAGCGTCCCGTCCACCGCACCGAGAACTCGTCCGGTCCCAGGCCGGTTTCGGGGGGCGCGCCCTCACCCCAGTCGTACTGGATGGGGGCGGGCTCGCAGCGGACCCGGGAGGGGGAGCCGGACAGGGAGCGGTTGTTGAAATACTCCGCGCGGAATTCACCCACCGGACAGACGATGAGCCCCGTGTTGGCGAAGGTCGCGATGTACGTGCTGTCCGTCGTGCCGACCGTCACCGGGTGCTGGATGCCGCCACCATCCGACCAGGACTCGAACGTGAAGTCCCCCTGGGGTGAAGGCGCGTAGAGCGTGTGGGTACTGCCGACGATGGCCGTGCGCGTGATGGGGGTCGTCGCCGTGGTGCCGTCGTACACCAGTTGCAACCCGGGCGGTGAGGTGTCCAGGGTGAGCTGGACCGTCTGGGGATGGAGCTGCGTGACCGCCGTGCTCGACAGGCCATTGGAATCCGTGGCGGTGAGCCGTAACTCGATGAAGAACTCGTCACCGTGATCCGGAATGGTGAAGCTTCCGGATGCTCCGGTGCGCGAGAGCAGCGGATGGGGGTGGCATTGTCCGCCCGGACAGTGTTGCAGGATGAGCGTCCAGGCCAGACCGGTGTCGGGAAGGGGTCCGTCCTCGGGGTCCGTCGCCGAGCCGGAGAAGGTGATGACATCCCCCACCTTGAAGCGGCTCGAGGGCAGGGGCTCGTGGAGGGTCACCGTGGGCGCGGTATTGCCGACGGAGATGCTCACCACCGCCGAGCTGCTGGCGCCCCTTCCATCCTCGACGGTCAGCCGCGCGGAATAGGTGCCCTTCGCGGCATAGGTGTGCAGCGGATGGGGTTCGTTCGTCGTTGGCGTGCCATCTCCGAAATCCCAGGTGGGGCGCAGCGGATCTCCATCCGCGTCACTGGAACCGGCACTGGAGAACTGCACGCTCAGGGGCTCGCTCCCATTCGTCGGCGTCGCCGAGGCCACCGCGATGGGAGGGGAGTTGCCTTCCGTATAGCGGATGCGGCGCAGTTCGCCTTGCGCGATGGCGAGGTAGTAGAGGTGGGTATCCGGGCCGGACTCGATGTCGACGGCTCCATCCATGTCGGTCGCGAAATCGCTCACGCCGAGGAGGTTGTCCTCGGCGTCCACGTGCAGGAAGCGCAGCCAGCCCTGCGCGTAGTCTCCGAAGAAGAACGCGCCATGATAGGCGCTGGGGTAGGCCGTGCCGGTATAGAACGTCCCGCCCGTGGCCGCCGCCGTCCCTCCATTGTGCGGCCAGGCGTAGAGCGGCATCTTCACGGCGGACGGGCCGAGCGCATAGAGGGACTGACACTCCGGCTCGGGCTCATAGCCCCCCTGACGCTCGTTCCCTTCGTAGCAGGGCCAGCCGAGGTTCGCTCCCGCGGTGGCGACGTTGATTTCCTCGTGGGTGCTCCAGCCCACGTCACCCAGGTAGGGGAGGGCATTGCCCGGGCGCAGGTTGAACCGGTAGGGATTGCGCAGACCGAGGCTCCAGACCTTCGACGCGTTGGCGGCGGCATCGCCATTCCAGTAGGGGTTCGTCGGCAGTCCGGCCCCGCCGGGGGTGATGCGAAGCACCTTGCCCGCGAGCGACTCGAGCGCCTGGGCCCTCAGTGCGTCCCGGTCGACGAGGGTGAACTGGGCCCCATCTCCGAGTGTCACGAAGAGACTGCCATCGGGGGCGAACTTGACGTTGCCCACGGAGTGGGACGGAGAGTCGGAGGGGATGCAGTCGGTGCCCGGAGGGAAGTCATTGCAGGAGCGGCCCACGGTGGTGCCCAGAAGCACCGCCTCGCTGCCCGGTGAAGCCGTATCTCCCTCCGCCGTATAGCGCGCCAGGCGTCCCGTCTTGGGCCCCGTGTAGTCGTTCGGCTCGTTCTCGTAGGTGTAGAGCAGGTAGACGCGGCCGTTCTGGGCGAAGTTCGGGTCGATGGTCAGGCCCAGCAATCCGCGGTCGTGGTAGTCGTTGACCCGATCCCGGATGTCGATGAAGGGCGCGCCGAGCAGGGCCCCATTCTTGTAGACCCTCACCACGCCTGGCTTCTCGGCGATCAGGATGCGCCCATCCGGGAGGTTGGCGAAGGCGGTGGGGAAGTTCAGACCCGAGGCGATCACCTCCTGGGTGAAGCCGCTCGGCAGGGCCAGGGCGCGCGGGGCCGTGGCTCGTTCCTTGGACTCGAACGGCAGCAAGGCCAGAGGGGCGAGTAAACACACGAAGCCCAGGACATTCCTGGGCCAGGACCAGAGCTGTTGCACGAGGACTCCCCCCCAGGAGCGCAAGAGTGCCAGGGCACCAAAGTGGAGGGCAGATGTAGAGCAACATGCATTGGCTGACACCCGTCCAGCGGTTCCTGCCAGCTGTGGACTACCCCACAAAAGGAGCCGTGCCCGGGCATGACCCACCCATGGAGCGTCGGCCAATGCACTCCAGTTCACCCGCGCGCCGAGTCCCCTGTCACCTGCTCGGCCAGCATCGCGAGCTTGTCGTCGAGCTTCCTCGCGGCGACGAGCAACTCCTCGTTGCCCAGGCGGGCCATCAGCGAGGAGGGGACGTCATAGCCGAGGTGGCACTTGCCGTCGCGGTGCTCATGGATGAGCACACGCACCGGGACGTGCAGGCCCATCGCCACGTCGTGGCGCAGCATGGTTCGCGCGATCAGCGGATTGCCTATCACATACATCCGTGCCCGGGCCTTCTGCCCCACCCGGGCCAGCCAGGCACCATGATCCGCCACGAAGAACTTCATGAAGCCACTCGGGCCCTCGGCGGCACGAATGCGAGCCTCGAAGCCCGCCTCATCTCCCGAGGCCGTCAGTGCCTCCTGGAGCGAGGGATCCTCGAGGGTGCCCACCACGGCCTCGAAGTCCTCGACCACCGCCTCGAACGGACGGTCACTCACGTACTCGCGATGAACGAGGGTGCTCTCGTCTTGAATCATCCGTGTCTTCCGTCGAAAAGAATTTATTACGCTGATAATATCATGGGGATGATGCGTCAAGAGGGGAACCCGTGGTGGAGGTGGGCGCCTCACCCGCGTGTGGCGGCCGTCGTGGCGCGGGGCATCCAGACGGTGAAGGTGGTGCCCTGGTCGACCACCGACTGGACGGAGACCTCGCCGCCATGGGCCTTGAGGATGCGCCGCACCGTCGCCAGTCCGATGCCGTGACCGGAGGCCGTGGCGCCCGGAGCCCGGTAGAAGGGCTCGAAGATGCGCGGGAGCGCCGCGGCGGAAATGCCGGGGCCGGTGTCGCGCACCGTCAGCACGCAGCCGGCTCCCTCCGCGCGGGCCGTCACCTCCACCCGCCGCTCGGGACGCCCCTCCATGAACTTGAAGGCATTGGTCAGCAGGTTGGCGAGCACCACGTAGAGCAGGCCGCGCGGGAGTGTCACGTGCACGTCCTCCACGTCCTGGAGCTCCAGCACCGCGCCCACCCGGGTGCGTGCTCCGCTCAGGTCCTCCGCCACGTCGTCGGCGACGGCCCGGACGGACACCGCGCCGTGTGAGGCCTTCGCCGCGCTTCCCGCCTGGGAGAACGTCAGCATGCCGTCCAGCAGGTTGTAGGCCCGGCGGGTGATGCGCTCGAGGCGCTCGCCGGCCCACCGGGCCCGCTCGTCCGACGAGTCACGTATCCGCTCGCTCAGCATCGACAGGGGAGCGAGGAGGTTGCGCAGGTCGTGGGCGATGCGTCCCGCGAAGGCGTCGAGATCCGAGCGTGCGCGCTCCGTCTTCAGGGCTCCTTCCACGCGCGCGAGCAGCTCGCGGGCGGAGAAGGGTTTCACCAGGTAGTCGCTCGCGCCCGCCGCGAGTCCTTCCACGATGGCCTCCTGCCCGGCGCGCGCCGACAGGAGGATGACGGGCGTATGGGAGGTGGGTGCATGGTCCTTCAACGCGCGCAACAGCTCGAAGCCATCCAGGCCCGGCATCATCACGTCCGACAACACCAGCTCGGGCGGCCGCGCGCGGGCTCGCTCCAGGGCCGCCTGTCCGTCCGCCACCGCCTCCACCGTGTAGCCCGCTTCCTCCAACAGGCGTCGCAGGTGGGCGCGCATGTCCGCGTTGTCCTCGGCGAGCAGCACGTGGGCGAGCCCCGCTCGGGGGCCACTCGAGGGCGCCGGGGGGGACTCCAGCCACCCCTCGGCCTCCTGGACGAAGGCGCGTGCGAGGGGGCCCGGCGGGGTGGAGACCTCGCCCGGCTCCAGGCGCGCGGGCAGGGTGACGAAGAAGGTGCTGCCCTGGCCCGGGGTGCTCTCCGCGCGAACCTCGCCACCGTGCATCCGCGCCAGCTCGCGCACCAGCGCGAGCCCGATGCCACTGCCCTCCACGCTGCGGCCCCGCGTGCCCTTCACCCGGTGGAAGCGCTCGAAGAGGCGCGGCAGCTCGGCCTCGGGAATGCCCGTGCCGGTGTCCGCCACCGCCAGCTCCACCCGGCCCTCGCTCCAGCGCAGCGAGACGCGGACCTCGCCCGCGAAGGTGAACTTGAAGGCATTGGAGACGAGGTTGAGCACGATCTTCTCCCACGCCTCCCGGTCCACCCGCATGAGCCCGGGCAGGGGCGGACAGTCGATCACCAGTCGCACCCCCGCCTTCTGGAAGGCGGCCTCGAAGGTGCTGGCGCACCCGGCCGTCAGCGCGGACAGGTCCGTGGGCTCCAGGGCGGCGTGCATCCGCCGCGCGTCCATCCGGCTGAAGTCCAGCACCATGCCCACGAGCTTCAAGAGCCGCCGCGCGCCCCGCCAGGCCAGGTCCACGCGCTCGCGCTGGGTGCCGGTCAGGCTCTGCGCGGTGTCCGCGAGCGCGTCTTCCAGCGGGCCCATCAGCAGGGTGAGCGGCGTGCGCAACTCGTGGCTGACGTTGCTGAAGAAGGCCGTCTTGCTCCGGTCCAGCTCCGCCGCGGCGTCCGCCTGCCGCCGCTCCTCCTCGGCCCGGCGCGCGCGGGCCAGTGCCGTGGTCACCTGTCCGGCCACAAGGGAGAGGAAGGAGCGGTAGTCGGCATCCAGCGGGCGGCGCGGGCTGATTCCCACCACGAGCACTCCGGCGGACGCCTCGCTCGCCTCTCCGAGCGGGAGCACCAGCGCGTACCGGGGTGTTTCCGGCCAGGGGCCACCCGGTAGGGCTCCCGCGCGCGCTTCCACGTCCTCGAGCGTGAGCGGCTCACCCGAGCGGGCCACGAGCGCCAGGGGCCAGACAGGCTCCGTCCCGGAGCCCGCGTCCTCCGGCACCACCTCGGGCGCGGCGGGACTCGTCTCCTCCAGTCCCACGAGCGCCGCCCGGCGCAGGATGCCCCCGTCGCGTAGGTAGAAGAGCGCGAAGGGCACGTCGTGGCGGTAGTCCTCCAACACGCGCGCCGCCCGCTGGCAGGCCTCCCAGGTGCTCGGGGGATTCTCGCAGGCCTCGCCCAACGCCTTGAGCGCGCGCAGCCGGCGCCCGCCCAGCACCTGGGCCGTGGTCTCCGTCACCGCGAGGAAGATGCCGTTGATGCCTCCCGACTCGTCGCGGATGGGGCTGTGAGAGAGCGTGAAGTACGCCTCCTCGACGAAGCCGTGACGGTTGGGCAGGAAGAGCTGATCCGTGTACCAGGTGGCCTCGCCCGCGAGCACCCGCTCGAACATCGGCTCGAGCACGTCCCAGATTTCCGACCACCAGGGGTAGGCGGCCTGTCCCAGGGCGCCGGGGTGCTTGGAGCCGAGGCTCGGCGCGTAGGCGTCGTTGTAGAACTGGGTGAGCTCCTTCCCCCAGTGGATCATCATGGGAAAGCGCGAGTTGAGGAGGATGGAGACCGCGGTGCGCAGCGACTGGGGCCAGCCCTCCACGGGTCCCACGGCCGTGTGGGACCAATCGAGTGCCCGCATGCGCGCGCCCATCTCACCGCCGCCCGCGAGGACCTCCTGGGGATTCGTCCGGCTCGTCATTCCCACGTCTCCTTCCGTGTCCGCCGGGAGGTGTATGACATGGCGGACCGTGGAGGTGCTGCTCGGTTGGAGTGCCCGGCTGGTGCCCAGGGGAGGCACCCGGGCCCGGGCCGGAGCCCATGTCTCAGTCTCAACGGAAGGCCCGGAAGTGTTCGTTCTCCTCCAGTGGGGACTCCCGCGAATGGAGTGGGCGTGGCACCGGGGCCCGCGGTGGGGGCGCGCGATGGGCCCGGGTAAGGGGCCGCGCTCGCTCAGCTGGTTCTTTGACTTGGCCCAGCGGGCGACGCCGTGCTTTGTGATTGTGTTTCAACACGATGGATGTGAATTCATCCTCCTCCGTGGTGGGGCGGTAGGCGTGACGATCATGTCTGTGCATGCGGAAATGCATCCTGGAGCCGACTTTGTTCCTTGGCTACCACGGCATCGGGGGACCCACGTCGGCGCACAACGTACGCCCATCCTGGAAGTCGCCAGCCGCTCGCGGACGCGGACCCGTGGCAACCGCGATGTGCTTTATAGGAGCTGCAATCATAACAATATTGAAAACGGGGTACTCGCCGCATATAAGGAAAATGGATTAAAGCTGATTTTTCTTGATTGTACGAGAATTGCGGAAATGGACCAACGCCTGCTGCTGTCCTGCCCGGCCCCCGTCGGCCCCGAGCCGAGCCCTCGCACAGGGGGCGAGCCTCTCTCCGTGCCTTCCCGTGGGTCAGGGTCCGTCCTGCCATGATGCCTGCCATTTGTTTCGACCATGAAACACTGGCATCCGGCGATTGTCGTGGCTGGGCTCAACATCAACCACCGGTCCAATCCACCCGCGGCGCCCGCTCCTCATGGCGGTGCGCACCGGGTCGGTTCATGGTGAACCGCCTTGAAGCTCCTGCTCGTCGAAGATGAAGAGAAGATGGTGGGCCTGCTGAAGCAGGGCCTGGAAGAAGAGGGACACGAGATCCGCGTCTGCACCAGCGGCCGAACCACCCCGAGCCAGGATGAGCTCGAGCACTTCGACGTCATCCTCCTGGACTGGTCCCTGCCGGGCCTGGACGGCGTCTCCGTCCTGCGCCAGTGGCGCGAGGCGGGCCTGCAGACGCCGGTGTTGATGTTGACGGCCCGGGGCACGACCGGGGAGAAGGTCATCGGGCTGCGGGCCGGGGCGGACGACTACCTGGTGAAGCCCTTCGACTTCGACGAGCTGCTGGCGCGGGTGGAGGCCCTGCGCCGCCGGGGTGAGCAGCAGGGCGGACCGGTGCGGATGGGCTCGGTGTTGTTGGATCCCCGCCGCCGGGTGTTGCGCCGGGGGCTCCAGGAGGAGTCGCTCACCGCGCGTGAGTTCTCCCTGATCTCCTCGCTGGCGCGCCAGCAGGGCACGCCCCAGGTGCGCGCGAGGCTGATGGCGCAGGCCTGGGGTCCGGACTTCGAGGGCAGCCCCAACGTGCTGGAGGTGTACGTGGGCTATCTGCGCACGAAGCTGGAGCGGCTGGGCGCCAAGGACGTTTCCATCCGCGCGGTGCGGGGCGTGGGTTACACCCTGCTCGTCGAGCAGGGGCCTCGCGAGCCATGACGCTCACGCGACGTCTCTGGTTGTTCGGCGTCCTGGTGCCGTGCCTGGCGTCGCTGGGAGCGCTCGTCGTCGCCGGGCAGCTCTTCCGGTATGACCTGGAGACCGCGCTGGACCATGCCCTGCTGACCCAGGCCGCAGTGGAGAGCCTCAGCGTCAACCTCTTCGAGGGCTCCGAGAAGCGGGTGAGCCTGAACATGTCCATGTACCCGCTCCTCGAGCACGTGCGGCCCTTCGCCCCACGGGGTGAACTCTTCGACCAGGATGGGCGGCTGCTGATGCAGCATCCACCCATGCCGGAGGAGGAGGCCGCCATGGTCTCGCTGAAGCCGGGCGACCCCGAGCTTCCGCCTCAGCTCTCGACCCGCGCCCTGCCGGATGGAACGCGCGAGCGCGAAGCGGTGGTGAGCGTCCGCTCGCCCCAGGGCGAGCTGTATGCACTGCGCCTGACCGCGTCGCTGGAGCAGGTGGATGACTCGGTGAGCGGCTACTACCGCAGGGCCTTCTCCGTGGCGGCGCTGCTGGCGTTGACGTTGCTGGTGCTCCAGACGTTCCTCGCCCGGCGCATGGCGTACCGGTTGAGCACCATCACCCGCCACCTGACGCGCTTGCGCGAGGGAGACTTCTCCCAGGCGCCTCCCTTGGATGGTGGCGCGGATGAGATTGGCCAGCTGCGGGAGGTGCTCGCCGAGGTCACGGACAAGTTGCGCGGTGCCCGGGACGCGCAGGACCGGCTCATCGCGGACGCCGCCCACGAGCTGCGCACGCCGCTCTCCCTCATGCGGACCCGGATGGACCTCGCCCTGCGGCGCGAGCGGGGCGCCGAGGAGCTGCGCACCTCCTTGAGCGAGGTGCGGGGTGAGGTGGAGCGGCTGGCCATCCTGGCGGGCGAGCTGCTGGAACTGGCCGCGGTGGGACGGGGGGAGTGGGATCGCAAGAAGGCGGATTTGTCCGAGGTGGTGAGTCAGTCGGTGGAGGCGGCGCGCGCCGAGGCGGAGGTGCACGGGCTCATCATCCGCCTGGAGACCCCCGCGCGGGAGGAGTGCTGGTTCGATCCGGGCGGGGTGCGGCGGGCGGTGGACAACCTGCTGGCCAACGCCCTCAAGTTCTCCCCGAGTGGAGGGGAGATCCACGTGCGCTTGTGGCGGGAGCGGGAGTGGGTGCGCATCAGCGTGGCGGACGAGGGCCCGGGCATTCCGTTCGCGGAGAGGGAGTCGGTGTTCGCCCCCTTCCGGAGGTTGTCCGGTGCCAAGCCCGGAGCGGGGATTGGTCTGGCCATCGTCCGCGAGGTGGCGCGGCGGCACGGAGGCCACGCCTGGGTGGAGCCGCGCCCGGAGCGGGGGACGGAGCTGGTGTTGGAGCTGCCCACGCGGCCCCAGCCCGCTTGAGCTACGGGGAGAGTGGAATCCAGGCGGAGGCTGCCTCCAGCCGGCCACTCACCGCGTCCAGACGGACGAGCTGGGCGCCCTGCACGCCCACGCGGCGGTTCACCCCGAACGTCACCGGGGGGGTCACCCCGGTCTCGAAGTCCCGCAGCTCCTCCAGCCGGAGCATCAGGTCCGCGCGCGTCACGTCCGCGCCCGAGCGACGCAAGGCCTCCACCAGCACACGCGACGCCGCGTACGCGCCGAGCTGGAAGGCCACGTGGCGTGGACGCAGTTGGTGGCGCTCGAGGAAGGCGGCGAAGGCGCGCAGGTGCTCCTCGCGCGCGTTCACTCCCGGTGGGTAGACGAAGAAGACGGGGAGCGGGCCGCCCGTCACCGCCGAGGGCTCGGCCAGTCGGGCCGGGGCGTACACGCGCGTCTCCAGCTTCCAGGACTCCAACGTCTCCAGCAGCGCCTTCAGCCCCGCGGGAGGGCCGGCATAGAGGATGGCGGGAGGCGGCGTCTGGCGCAGGCGCTGGAGCGCTCCGGGCTCGGCGGTTCCATCCCTCGAGGGCACCTCCACGGGGGCGGGCAGCTCGCGCCGCCGGGCCTCCTCGCGCGCCGCGCGGGCCCAGGCGAGGCCCGCGGCGTCTTCCGTCCGCACCACCGCCAGGGCGTGGTGGCGCAGCAGGTGCTCCTCCTCTCGCGCCAGGTGTTGCACCACCAGGCGGGCCTGGGTGGGTTCCTCGGGGTAGAGGAAGAAGATGGGGCTGTCGCTGCCCGCGGCCTGCTCGCCGATCGCGATGGGGAGCACCAGGGGAATCCCTTCGCGCCGCAGCAAGGCATCCGAGGGGGGCGAGCCCTCGCGCGGATTGCCCACCAGGGCGAGCACTCCCCGCTCCAGCAACCGCGTGGTGGCGTCCGGTCCTCCCGGGGCGGGTGCCGGCCCATGCGGCGCCGAGTCGTCCTCCACCACCAGCTCCAGGCGCCGCCGGAAGATGCCTCCCTCCGCGTTCACCTCCTCGAAGGCGGCCCGCAGCACCTGGGCCACGTCCTGTCCGGCCTCGCCCAACCGCCCCTCGAGGGGCAGCGCCGCGCCCACCGTGAGGGTGGTGGGGGTGATGCCGGGGTCGGGGGTCTCGCCCAGCTTCTCCAGGTAGGCGAGCAGCTCCTCGCGCTCGGCCCACCCGAGCACGTAGCGCGGCATCGTCGTCCCCAGGGGACGGCCGCTGGCGGAGAGGCCCTCGGTGATGGCGCGCAGCAGGGTGTCGCGTCCATACGCGGGGCGCGAGCGATCCTCCACGTCCACGGAGGCGCGCGGACGCGGATGCCGCAGGGCCTCGGGGCGGATGTCCGGCACGTCCACGCCGCCTTCCTGGCTGCCGCGCCCGGACGGCGTGTGACAGCGCGCGCACGCGGCCACGGAACCGCTCAGCTCTATCCGCTCGGGCCCGAGCAGGCCCACGAGCGGGGTGTCCCGGGCGCTCATGCCGCGCTGGAAGAGACTCCGTCCCCTCCTGGCCTCCTCCGCATCCCAGGGCGCGGGGGGCGCCTCCTTGCGGCAGGCGGCTCCCAGCAGCACCGACAACCCCACCACGAACACCCCGTGGAGTGTCCTGCCTCGCGGGCCCCTACCGGGGATCATCCAGGTGCTCCACGGTGTAGACGAGGTGATCGACGTCCGACATGGCGGCGGCCTTCACCCACATGCCCGTGGCGGCGTCACCGATGAGCAGGGTGGAGCTGTGGGTGCCAGGCTCGTCCGTGTAGCCACCGAGCTTCTTGAGCACGAGGGAGACGTTCTCGGGGGCGCCGGTGAGGAAGTACCAGCCGGGCCCCACGTCGAACTTCTTCGCGAAGCGCGCCAGCGTCTCCGGGGTGTCGTTGGCGGGGTCCACGGAGAGGGTGATCATGGTGATGTCCTTGCCCACGCGGCCGCCGAGCTTCTTCTGGACCTCGGCGAGGTGCCTCGTCATGGGGGAGCAGATGCCCTGGCACGAGGTGAAGGCGAAGTTGATGAGCACCTTCCGGCCGCGGATGAGATCCTCGTAGAAGCGGTGCGTCTTGCCATGCTGGTCCACCAGCTCGGTGTTGGTGAAGTAGCGGGCGGAGGCGGGATCGAGCTCGGGGGGAGGAGCGGAGGCGGCGCGGACCTCGCGAATGCCCTCGAGGATGGCGGAGGCCGAGCCGAGGCCCTCCACGCGCAGCCACTTGTCCGCCGTGGCATTGCCCACGAGCACGAAGGGCCGGTGGGCCTCCTTGTCCGAGGTGTAGCCGCCCAGCGCCACCAGGGCCTCCTTCACCCGGGCCGGCTCGCCGGTGAGGAAGGACCAGCGGGGCCCGGGGGCGAAGGGCGCGGCGAATTGGGCGAGGCGCTCGGGCGTGTCATTGGCCACGTCCAGGGTGATGGAGATGAAGCGCACGGGGCTGTCGGGCCCCAACTCCTTGCTCACTCGCGACAGGGTGGCCGTCATCGGCGAGCAGATGGTCTTGCAGCGGGTGAAGATGAAGTTGATGGCCACGGTCTGGCCACGGACGAGGTCGGACCACAGCCGCACCTGCTGGCCGTGCTGATCCACCAGGGGGACGTCGGGCACCTGGAGGTGGAGGAAGCGCGCGTCTGGAGTGGGGACCCGTGCCGTGTCCTGTGCGAGCGCCGGAGTGGTGAGCAGCAGCAGGGCCAGGGCCAGGGCCTGGAGGAGGGTGTTCTTCATTGGGGGGCCTCGGGGGAGGGGCGGGCGGCCAGCGCGGGCTGGACGCTCAAGGTGAAGTGGGGAAGGACGCCGAACGGAGCACCCCGGCCTTCCACGCCCACGAGGAGCTGGTACTGGCCGGGCTCGGAGGGGGAGACCTCGACCTCGAACAGTCCCTCCTCCACGCGCCGGGGGAGGGGCCGCTGCAACCAGCGTCCCGAGGGCGGGCGGAACATCAACACCCGCACCTCCTCGGCCCGTACCGGGCGGGGGTCCTTCGCGTCCGGGAGGGGGCTCAGCCGGAAGCGCAGCGGGGTGGACACGCCCGGGGAGAGGGGCGTGGAGGGATTGAATTCGGGAGTGAGCGCGAGGGGCTGCTTCCCCGAGGCGGAGACGTCCTCGGGCACTTCCCGGACGTCCCACTCCAGGCAGGTCACGGTCCGTGGGTTGTCCAGGAGGAAGTACACGTCATACGGGCCGTTGTCCCGCACCACGGCCTCGGCGGTGAAGACGCCGGGCTCCACCTCGTGCAGCGAGCGATCCAACACCAGGACGGCCTTGGGCTCGCGGCCATAGTTCAGCAGGCTGCCACGCGGCGCCATCATGCCCTCGCTGTAGAGGAAGAGGGCGCGGTCCGCGGTGCCCGCGATGATGGCGCTGTTGCCCTCGGGCATCGCGGCGAAGGGCGGGGCGCGGCCAAGCCCCCTGGACTCCGAGGGCTTCTTCTGACCCATGGCCACCTGGGCGATGGAGGGCTTGCCCTCCCTGGCCAGCGAGGCCAGCTCGATGAGCGACACGCGCGCGTCCTCGGTGTTGCGCACGTAGGCGTAGGCGCTGGTGAAGAGCAGCTGATCCGGCTGGGAGAAGCCGGTGAGGGTGTGGGCGAGCTGGTTGGACGCCGCGTCGAGGACATCCACGCGGTCGCCCCGCGGGTAGAGGACGAAGGCCCAGCGGCCGGAGTTGTCGAAGCGCAGCAGGTCGGGTGAGGGGGCCAGGGGAATGCGGCGCGCCACCTCGCGGCGGGTGGTGTCCACCACCAGCGCCTCGTGAGTGCGCACCTGCACGGCGTAGAGGGCCCTGGCCACCGCGCTGTAGGCGATGCTGCCCACGCCAGGGCCCACCTTCACGCGCCCAGTCTCCTCGAGCGAGGACACATCCACCGCCACCAGTTCCTCGCCATCGGAGCTGGAGACCCACGCGGTCCGGCCTCCGTCACTGAAGGCGAAGGCATGCTCGCCATCGCCCACCTCGAGCGTGCGGAGCACCTGGTAGGAGGCCGTGTCGATGACGGACACGGTGCCGTCGCCCTCATTGGCCACCCAGACGGTGCGCCCGTCCGGGCTGACGGCCAGCCGGCCCGGGCTCTTGCCCACGTGCACGTTGCGCACCACCACGAAGCGGCGCAGGTCCACCACGGACACCGTCCCGTGCACGGGAATGGAGAGGAAGAGCGCCTTCCTGTCCGGTGGCAGCGCCCAGTCCGCGGGCTCGCCTCCCAGCGACACCAGGTTCTGCAGCTTGGTGCGGTCCAGGGAGATCTGCGGATCGATCACCGACAGCGTCTGGTCATGGTTGAGGGTGAGGAAGAGATAGGAGTTGAGGTTGGCGTCGGCCCGGGCCGCGAGGAAGCCCCCGAGGTAGGTCTGGATGCGCTCCTTGCACGTGGCCTCGTCGGGCGCGGCCTGTCCGCTCGCGCGTCGGTTGAGCCACCCGAGGGGGCGGACTCCGCGCAGGGGCTCGCCGGTGCGGGGGTTGGTGAGCGCGAAGCGCGCGGTGCCCTCCAGGGGCGTGCCGCGCTCGGCGCCGGGGATTCGGGCATGCAGCCGCAAATCGAAGCTCACGGCCACGTCCGGACGCGTCGCCGTCACGGGAGGCCGCGCGGGCAGGTCCACGGGCTCGGGATGGGGCACCGGGGGCGGCCCGCCGCGAGGTGACAGTCGCCATCCCAGGGTGGCCACGAGCGCCGCGAGCACGACGCCCACGGAGAGGAGGATGAGCTTTCGCATGGGGAGGGGATTGCTTCAGCAGGAGGGGAGGGCGGCGCGGAAAGCCGGTGGGCCTCGCGCCGCCCTTGAGGGACGAGAGAGGACTACTGCACGCGGAGCACGCCCCAGAGGCCGCCACCGCTCCACTCGAAGCTGGTCACGTCGCGGTAGAGGTAATCCCCCGGGGCCTGGGAGATGCCGCCCGCGCCATACAGGGGGTTGATGTTCCAGGACTCCATGACGGACATGCCGCTCTGGTTGGAGACGATGTTCGAGGTGGCGTTGGGGCCCATGCGCAGGGACGAGGCTCCCCGGGCCCACGCATTGGCCTGCCACTCGGCGCCGTGGAGCGCGAAGGCGTGCTGGCGCGCGTGTCCCGAGGGATGCGCCACGCGGATGCGCAGCGGCTCGCCCGCGTTCGCGGTGAACAGGGGCGTGGCCGGATCTCCGTGGACCGAGGAGCTGAGGACGTCGCCCAATTCCTGATCATTGACGTCATTGGGATCCGTCTGGGGCGGCAGGCCCAACCGGGCCCACAGCGGCTCGGTGTGGTAGTTGAAGGCCTTCTGACCAGAGTCCTCGGCGTCGTCGGTGTCCCCGATGTTGCACAAGGCCGTGCCACTGTTGCGCGGCTTCGTGTCCCAGAACCGCTCCTGGCTCGAGTGCAGGCCCAGGTCATCCTGGAAGACGAGCACGAGTTCACGGAACGTCTCCGTCCGGACGGCCTCGTCCTCGTCCTCGTCATCGTCGTCGTGGCCGCCACCCACCGGGTATTTCACGCGGGCCTGGGCATCGGTGCCCACGTCCGTGGTCCAGATGGCGTTGGGCGGCTCGACGATGAGCGCGCCGATGCCGCCGTGCATGCCGTGGTTCACCACATCCGCCATGTTGCGCAGGTTGACGATGCCGAACTCCACGGGTGTGTAGACGCCGCGCCGCGTGGCCGACCCGTGGTTGTCGCCGCGGTAGTCGCCCATGTACCAGCGGTAGGTCCGCTGGCCGCCGGGGGGCACCGTCTGGAGGGCATTGAGGCCCACGTTGGCGCCGTCGTCCGTGTTCACGTCGTAGTTGACGAGCTGCGGATGCAGCGAGACGTGATTGGAGGGCGTCACCTGGTTGACGTTGAAGCCCGGGGTGATGGGCGGCTGGTACGCCCACTGCGGCGTCTTGCTGAGCTGGGAGGGCAGACGGTTGGTGAGCACCACCTGGATGCACTCGCCGGCCCGGGCGCGCAGGATGAGCGGCTCGGGCTGACGGGTTCCATCCTGGAGGCTCGTCAGGTACTCGTCGCGGGCGAACAGGATGGCGTCGGGGTCATAGAGGCCGTACTTGCTGTTGTAGACGAGCGCGCCTCCCGGCAACCAGTGGGCCGCGTCGATCGCGGACACCCGGTAGAGGCGTACCGCGCTGCCACGGGGGCACGCGTCCACGGCGGCGGCCTTCTGGCCGAACCTCCCTTGTGCTTCCGCCGCCTGCACGAGCTTGGAGTCGAGCTGACGCATCTTCTCGGGATACGTCATGGCGTACTCCAGCTTGCGCTCCTTGACCTGCCGGCCCGACTCGTCCACCTCGTAGGAGCGCTGGAGCGTCTCCTCGGTCTCCGGATTCATCCTGCCGAGCACCGACTCCGTGGGCAGCTCCAGCAGTGGCGCGGGCGCCCAGGTACTTCCCTGCGTCCTGAAGGACAGGGCGGAGGAATCCATCGTGGTGAGCTCCGCGGCCTGGAGCGCCAGGTGTCCCAGGGTCTTCTCGCCCGTCTGCTTCTTCTTGTACGTGCGCATGATGCCCCACGCGCCGTTCCACAGGTCGTCGGTGGCGGCGCTCTGGTACATGTAGTCGGCGGTGTCGTAGGTGCCGCCGAGCGCGGGCAGGCCATTGGTCAGGTTGAACTCGAAGTGCTCGGAGATGCCCACGGCCTGCGCGTTGCGGTAGCCACTGTGCGGGTCCGCGCCCTCGCGCAGCCACTTGGTGCCGTGGACGGTGAAGGAGTGCTGCTCCTCCTGGGAGCCCTGGATGAGGCGGATCTTCACCTTGTCGCCCTCGTAGCCGCGCAGCAGCGGGGTGTACGGGTCGCCATGCAGGTCCGAGCGGAAGACGTTGGCCATGTCTCCCCGTTCGTCCGTGCGCTGCGTGCGCTGGGCGCAGCTCGCGGTGCGCTGGCCGATGCGCAGGGGAATGGGCTCGTTGCGGTAGTTGATGGTCATGGTGCCCGGGTCCGTGACGCTGATGGCCTCGGGCATGGGGGTCGTCTGGAAGGCCACCGTCGACGGGAGCTCCCCCTCGATGTGGTTGGGCGGGTTCACCGGCTGGCCACACTCGTCATAGGCCGGGACGAAGTCGGCCAGGGCGAGCGCGAACTCGCGGAAGCTGTTGGCGGGATCCGCCGTCAGCACATCCGCCTTCCAGCTCGTGGGGCCACCATCGCTCGAGCGCGTGCCGTAGAAGACGCCCGTCTCCGGGTTCCTCCACCTCGAGCCCTTGGGCTCCACGATGAGGGCGCCGTAGAAGCCGTGGTGCTGGTGGCTGGAGGGACCGAAGTGGTCGTGCGTGAAGACCGTCTCGATGGGGCGCTCCCGGCCCTTGGCGTCGGTGAGCGGGTCCGCCCACCAGCGCTGGGTGCTGGTCTGCGCGCCCATCACCCCCAGGCGCGGGTGCATCCGGGCCGACAGTTGGACGCGCGGTCCGGTGGTCTCCACCGCGCCATCCGCCGCGAAGGCGCCGCCCGCGGTGTTGATCTTCTCGATGCGGTGCAGCACTTCCTGGAAGGAGAACGTCCCGTCCTCGTAATTCCACCCGTTGCCCGCGCCGTCCGCGGACATCACGTCGAACTTCACCAGGTGGATGTGCTGCCCGACGGTGTCCGTGGGCGTGTAGATCTGGAAGTCATCCGCCTCGAGCTCCTTGGGCATGAGGTTGGTGGGGTAGAAGTTGATGCATTCCCCGGACTCGGCCCGGAAGAAGAAGGGCTCCGGAGGCCGCAGCCCCTTCTGGGTGTCCGCCACGTCGCCATCGAGCACGATGATGCGGGCCTGCCGGTCGTGCCAGCCCTCGCGGTTGATGTTCTGCATGTCGATCTGCACGTAGCTGGCGCGGTAGTCGCGGCGCGGCGCGGAGGCGGGGCAGGGGTCCGCGAAGGGCGCGCCCGCCACGGGCTTGCGGCCGTTGACGTAGAAGAAGCCCCGGGTGCCCGTCGCCGTGTAGCCCGGATAGGCCGCGACGATGTCGCTCGTGTAGTAGGGCCTCGGCACGTAGCTGGCGCCGGGGAACCCACCGCCGTGGAAGGACATGGCCTTCTTCTCCAGGGTGGTGCCGTCCTGGGGCAGCAGCTTCACGTCCAACGCCTGGTGGTCCACGTAGAAGCGCTTGCCGGGCTCTCCATAGGTGGAGGTCCCGACGGCGGCGGTGACGATGTGGCGCGGCAGTCCGCCGTCCTGCTCCAGATCCAACGGGGGCTGGGGCGGGCGGTGGCCGGCCTTGCCCGCGACGTAGAAGGGGTAGCCCGGGAAGGCGGGCCGGTTCACCTGCTTGCCGCTCGCGTCGGTGACGACCGAGTCCGCGTAGGTGGGCATGGGCGGCATGGCCCGTGACGGAATGGGGATGACGGCGGGGTTGGGCGTGCCACCGGAGATCTCCCCGTCCGGCAGGCGGCGGTCCGGCGTACCGGCCTCGAAGACGTCATGCACGCGCCAGAGCGCCCACATGCCCTGGGCGAAGTGCGGGTAGAGGTGGCAGTGGTGGATGGAGTCGCCCGGGGTGAGGTTGCGGTTGCCGGAGCCGCCGTAGTTGATGTCGTAGGTGAAGGTCGCGCCCGGTCCGATCGTCTGCGAGTCCAGGTAGTTGGAGTTGTCCTCGCCCGGGCTGTACTTCCACTGGTGGGCATGCAGGTGGAAGACGTGCGTCTCGGCCGGGCCCGCGTGGATGTTGCGGATGCGGACCGGGTCGCCCAGGTAGCTGTGGTGCACGTTGGAGGGATCGTCCGCGTAGAGCGCGCGCACGGCGTTGCCCTGCCAGTCCTTCTCCACGTTGAGGGCGGGGTCTCCATTGGCCCAGGACTCGAGGAAGAACTCCTCGAAGGCGCAGTCCGCGCACTCCTTGGTGGGGCCCACCTTCGCCCGGTTGGCCATCAGCTCCGCGCCCAGGCCAGCCACGCCGTAGTTGATGCCGAAGCCGTCGCGCACGCCGTGCAGGGTGGGGTTCCACTCCAACTCGTCGAAGGCTTGAACCGCCTTGATCTCGTCGTGGTAGATGGCGGTGATTTCCCGGAAGTGCCCCTGGTCCTTCGAGGTGAAGGTGCCCACGCTGGTGTGGGCGTAGTCGGTGATGATGGCCTCCAGGTCGCCGTGCCAGAGCTCGTTCGTCTTCGTGTCGAGGATGTTCAAGAGGGGCCGGTCATGGGCGTCCCTCGCCTCGTAGTTGAGGAGCGGCGTGCCATCCGGGTTGGACAGGGGTTTGCCCTGGGCGTCCTTGCGTGTCGCCGCCTGGAGCACCTCGGCGGACACCTTGGAGCGGTACCACTTCGAGCCCGCGGGCTCCACGTTGACGGCACCGAAGAGGCCCTGGGCGGTACCGCCGCCGTCGCCCTCACCGCCAAAGGTGGCGCCCATGCTGTGCATGAAGAAGACGCCCTCGTGGTCCGCGTAGAGGGTGTACGTGGTGCTGTCACCCGGCGCCACGAGGGTGCTGGGGTTCTTGCCCACGTTCGCGCCGTCGTCCTGGATGCTCAGGTACTGCAGGCCCTGCACGTGCACCGAGGCCCGGCGGGTGAAGGGCGAGTCTTCCTTGTTGGCGGTGTCGATGTCCCCCGGCTCCTCGCCCTCACCCGGCTCCTCGCCTTCACCCGGCTCCTCGCCTTCACCCGGCTCCTCGCCTTCACCCGGCTCCTCCACCTCTCCGGGCTCTTCAGCCTCACCCGGCTCCTCCACCTCCGGCGCGGCGCCGAACCATTTCCCGCCCACCGCGTGCCCTGTCACCAGCGAGGCCAGCGGATCCCACGACTCCATGGGCAACCACGTGGGCAGCATCTTGCGCACCACCCCGAAGCCCGCGGTGGGCTGCGCCACCTGGCTGGGAGTGGGTTGGGATTGAGCGGGGTTGGGAATCTCCGCGCGCGTGGGCGCGAGCCAGTTGGTGAACTGGATGCGCAGACAGTCCCCGACGTTGGCGCGCAGGGTCAGCGGCCGCGGGCGCTTGTCCAACCGCAGCCGCGCGTTGCCGGGCCCGATGGGCCTGGTCGCATCGATGGCCTCCACGTCCCGCTGCAGGGCGTACATCATCCCCGAGGGGTTGTACGCGCCGAACCGGTTGTAGGTGTAGACCTGATCCAACGCCACCACGTTCGCGGTGAGGGTGCGCGCGCACGACACCCGCGTGCCCACCGCGGGCGCTGGCCCCACCAGGGGCATGTCCCGCGAGGCCATGGGCTGGACTCCGGAGGAGACCATCTCCTCCTGCCCGGTGTCGGTGGTGTCGCCCTGGCAGGCCAACCCCACCGCGAATAGCGCGGCCAGAAGCGCCCGGTGTGACACCGGATGCCGGTTGGGCCGCCATGCCCTATCGAGTCTTTGTCGTGCCGACATTTGTTCCGTCCTGAGTGAGCCGTGTACCCGCCATTCCTGAGAGCTTTCTCAAGCCAGGAGTCTTCTTGGGAATGTGTCTCTTCGGAGAAAACACTTGCAGGCCATAGCAGGTGCTTTCCTGGCGACGGTGAGTGACGGTTCGTCATTAATGAGATCAAGCGAACGAAGTAAAGCCTGTCCGTAACCACGCGAACTCACTGGCAGTGGAATCAGGCGCGCGGCCCTGGCTGAGAGTTCTCTGAGGAAATGGCCCTCCTGGAGTCACGCGAGCCTTTGGCTCCAGCGTTGCCAGTGGGGACTGAAGAAACGCGCGCGCCGGCTGAGAATCCTTTCAGATTCCCGCCGGCGTCTCGCTTAAAAAACTCTCAGAATTCCCCTCGGACGAGCACAGCCCGAGGGGAATTTTGAAGCGAACCGCTAGTCTTCGCCGTCGCCATCGCTCTCGTAGACGGGATCCGGCACGTCATACCTGCCGTGGACCTGGTTCTGCGCCTGGCAATTCTTGGTGCACGGAGTGGCGGCGGGGGAGTTCTCCACCGCGTCCTCACCCAGCACGCCGCCCATGCGGCCACCGGACGTGACGCGCCAGACCGTCTCATGCTCATCCTGGACGAGCTTCGCGGCGACCTGGGGGCTGTCCTTGCCGCGGATCAGATCCAGGTTGCCGAAGTTGATCTTCCCGGTGTATGGATTGGTGAAATAAAACACGTTCGGACCCAGCGTGTGGACGAAGTCGATCGTCCCCGTCTCGGTGGCCCACTCCGGCTCCATCTGGAAGATGCCGCCCTGGGCGCAATCACTGGCCTGGATCTTCATCTTGAGGCTCTGGCCCTCGCGGATCAGCCGCACGCCACCGTCCTTGTTCTCCACCCGCATGGAGCTGCCATCGAGCGTCGTCGTGCCGAGGATGGGCTCCTTGCGCGTGAAGAGCACCGTGGTCACCCCACCCGTGATGTCCAGGGGGTTGGTCGTCGCCTTGAGCGTGTAGTTGTAGACGGCGAACGTCGAGACATCGATGTCGAAGTCGACGTAGGTACCGCGTACCTTCAGAATGCCATGCGAGGGCAGGCTCTGGCTGGGAACATCGACCCTGTTTCCCCCTCCTTTGCTCTTGGGGATGAGCAGCGGCGAGCCATTGGGCAGTGTCAGGGAGAAGCCGCCTCCCGAGCAACCGTTTGAGTTGGCGGCGTGCGCCGTGGGAACTCCGAACAGTGCACAGACTCCAAGCGAGAGCAGCGCGCCCAGGGCACGCAGTCGAATCGAGAGATGCATGGGTGGTTTTTTTCCGGGGGATTGTTGTTGATGGTGCTGAAAACAAATACCGCGATGGCTGGAATCCAGCCGTGGTCAGACTAACGCTTGTTCCCGATGCATACAAATACAAATCGAAGACAAGTCCATGGAAGGCACGGCGAGGTGCGCGGGCCCGGCGGAGTTCATTTCCGTCAGGGAATGGACCTGGGGTGCGTGGACGAGCACCGGTGTGGGGGCTTCGTCGGCATGTTTTGGCCAGCTTGGGCCCTATGAACGCTGCTTAACGTTCAGGGTTCGGAAAGTAGGGGGGGTGATGCTGTTCGCGCGAGCGTGTGTGTATGGCCGCGGCCCGGGTTTCTTTCCTGGAGAAGGAAGTCCCGGCGAGGGTAGCGGGAAGGGTCTTGTCACGCCCTGCCCGGAAGGGGGAGAAGATGCCCTCCCGAGTCCTCTATAGGAGAAGTGAATGAGCAAGAGACCGATCCGGATCATCCAGTGGGGTTGCGGCTTGATGGGTCAGACCCTCATCCGTACCCTGCGCGAGAAGGGCGCCGAACTGGTGGGGGCCATCGATCACAACGCGGCCCGCCGGGACCGGGATGCGGGAGAGGTGGCCGGGCTCGGCCAGTCGCTCGGCGTGCGCATCCACCCTCCCGATCAGGCCGATGCCGTCTTCCGTGAGGCCCGGGCCGACGTGTGCATCCTGTGCACGCGCAGCATCATGAGCGAGCTGGCCGGCGCCCTGCGCGTGGCCGCCCGTCACGGCGTCAACGCCATCACCATCGGAGAGGAGGCGTTCTATCCGTGGACGACTTCCCAGGCGCTCACCGAGGAGTTGGACCAGCTGGCCAGGGCCAACGACTGCACCCTCACCGGCTCGGGCTTCCAGGACGTGTTCTGGGGCAACCTCATCACCGTGCTGGCCGGCGCCACCCACCGCATCGATCGCATCGTGGGGCTGACCCAGTACAACGCGGATGACTACGGGAGCGCGCTGGCGCAGAAGCATGGCGTCGGACTCGATCCGGAGACCTTCGCGGCCAGGATTGGCGCCAGCAACTCACCCTCCTACGTCTGGAACTCCAACGAGTGGCTGTGCGCCCAGCTCGGCTGGCGTGTGCGAGACATCCGCCAGCAACTGCTGCCCACCACCCATACCGGGACGCTGCGCTCGGCGAGCCTCGGCCGTGAGGTTCCCGCCGGGCATGCCACGGGCATGAAGGCGGTGGTGGTGACGGAGACGCACGAGGGCCCGGTCATCGAGACGCACTGCGTGGGCAAGCTCTACGCGCCCGGCGAGGTAGACCTCAACGAGTGGACGCTGCGGGGCGAGCCCGACACCACGGTGACCATCCGCCAGCCGGCGACGCCCGCGCTCACGTGCGCCACCGTGCTCAACCGTCTGCCCCAACTGCTGGCCGCGCCCCCGGGCTTCGTCACCACCGACCGCTTCACGCCCGCCACCTATGTCTCCCGCCTGGAGACGGAGGCGTAAGGGGTCCCTTTCGTCCCCCGAGGAACACATGCGCTACTTCGAGGACTTCCAGGTCGGGCAGGTACACGAACTCGGTACGTACGAGGTGACGCGCGAGGAGCTCCTCGCGTTCGCCCGGCAGTATGACCCGCAGCCCTTCCATCTGGACGAGGAGGCGGGCCGGCGCTCCATCTACGGGAGCATCATCGCGAGCGGCTGGCAGACCGCGGCCATCTGCCACCGGTTGCTGGTGCGCGCCGTGTTGGAGGACTCCGCCAGCATGGGCTCGCCGGGCCTGGACGAGCTGCGCTGGTTGCGGCCGGTGCGGCCCGGGGACACGCTCTCCGCGCGCATCGAGGTGCTCGAGGTCTCGCCCTCGCGCAGCAAGCAGGATCGCGGCAGCGTCAAGACGCGCATGGAGGTGCGCAACCAGCAGGGCGAGGTGGTGATGACGGAGCTCGCCAGCGTGCTCTTCCGCCGCCGGCCCGCGACGACTCAAGGGAGCGGGGGCTCGTCCCGGAATGGGGAGAATGGAAATGATTGATTACACGAGGCTGGGCAAGACGGGGGCGTAGGTGAGCCGGGTGTGTCTCGGGGCCATGACGATGGGAACCCTCATGGGCAGGGACGAATCATTCCGCACGCTGGACTTCTTCGCCGAGCAGAACGGAAATTTCATCGATACGGCGAACTGCTATTCCTGGTGGGTCGGGAAGGGGGAGAACGTCGGGGACGAGAGCGAGGCCATGCTCGGGGAGTGGATGCATGCGCGGAAGAACCGGGAGCGGGTATTGTTTCCTGCGGCCCGCCGCCGGAGCCAATCTGGGCGTCGCGGTTCATGCGGACGGCGAGTTCTTCGATTACCTCGCGGAGAACCCCTCGATGACCCTGCTCGCGTACTCACCCTTGTTGAAGGGTATCTACGCGAGCAGGGAAAAGCGGCTCGCGTACTACAACTGGCCCCTCTTCGATACGCCCGATTCCGCCGCGCGCCTCGAACGGCTCGAGGTGGTGGGGAAGCGCTTGGGCATCGACGGCAACACCCTGGTGCTTGCTTGGATGCTGCACCGCGAGCCGGCGATCATTCCGGTCGTGGGCGGCAGCCGGTTCAACCATTTCCGGGAGAATTTCGCCGCGCTTGACGTTCGGCTCGATCGGGAGACGATGGATTACCTGGAGGGCAGAAGCACATCGGCATGAAGCCAGGAGGCGTTCTACGACGGCATCAAAGACAAGCCGCGGACCACCTTTGGCAACGTCAAGGCGGACGTGATCGCGGACAAGGAGCGACTGTTCGTCCGCGGCGACTTCTGCCGTGTCATTCGAGAATCGGCCTGGCGAGGGTAGGACCGCCCACGTCGAAACCCGACGATGGGACCGGGTGGGATTCATCCCGGTCCCATCGTGACACTCACTACTTAGGGGTCAGCTTGCGCAGCGCGCCGTCGCTGCCGCCCTTGACGTACCAGATGCTGCCATCGATCGGCGACACCTTCAGCGCGCGCACCGCACCGGTGTACACGCCGTTCGCGGCGCGGCCGTAGCGCTCGACGCCCGTGACGTTGTTGGTCGCCGGGTCGATCACCGCGCGGTACAGCGCGATGGACGAGGTGGCGCCGAGCAGGGCGGAGCCCTTCCACTGCGGGAACAGGTTGCCGTTGTAGAACGCCAGCCCGGAGGGCGACATGGAGTTGGTGGTGGAGAACCAGCCCCAGTACGCCGCCGGCGGCGTGAACTGCGGCGCGGTGTCGTGGCGCGGATACGGCTGGCCCGGCATGTAGGCATCGCCGTTGTAGTGGTTGCCGTTGCTCACCAGCGGCCAGCCGTAGTTGCCGCCCTTGGCGATGAAGTTGAACTCGTCGCCGGAGGCGGGACCCATCTCATTGAGCCACAGGTTGCCGCTGCCGTCGAACGCCAGGCCGTAGGGATTGCGGAAGCCCTTGGCCCACACCTGCCCGCGCACGCCGCCCAAGGACGCCTCGGGGTTGTCGCTGGGGGTGCTGCCGTCGAGGTTCAGGCGGATGATCTTGCCCAGCGCGCTGTCCGTCTGCTGCGCGACGTGCCCGCGGTCGCCATTGGCGGCCGGGATGTCGCCGTCGCCGACGGCGAGGAAGACGTGCTGGCCATTCGGCGCGAACGCGATGCGCGCGCCCGGCTGGCCGCGGATCGAATAGCTCGACGGCTCCTGCCAGATGACCTGGAGGTTGGCGAGGGTCGCGGTACCGGCGCTCTCGTCGAGGCGCGCGGACGCCAGCGTGAGGTGGTTGTTGTTGTCCGCGCCCTTGGCCACGTAGCTGAACCACAGCTTGCGATCCTGGGCGAAGGTCGGCGAGGTCGCCACGTCGTGGAGGCCGCTCTGACCGCCACCACCGTTGGCGCCCACCGAGACCGGCAGGCCGCTGATGGACGTCTTCGCGCCCGCGGCCGTCACGATGTACATGCGGTCACTCTTCTCGGTGACCACCACACGGCCGTCGGGCAGGAAGTCGAGGCCCCACGGGTTGTTGAACGTTGCCACGTCGGTGATGTTGAACGGCGCCGCGGGTTCCGTCTGGTTGCCGGTGATGCGCGCGTTGTACGACACGGTGGGCGCCGTGCCCGGCGTGGCCGGCGGCGGGTCGGTCGGGTCGGTCGGGTCGCCGCTGGGTCCGTAGACCTCGAACTCGAACAGCGAGTAGCCGTACTGGGTGTTCTTCTGCGTGCCGTGCATGCTGACGTAGCGCGCCGAGACGGCATTGAACGAGATGTCTTCCGTGCCGCCCTGGCCGCTGGCGTTCGTGTACACGGTGGTCCAGTTGGTACCGTCGTTGGACACCTGGATGGTGTAGACGGTGGCGTGCGCGTTCTCCCAGCGCAGCACCACGCGGCCGATCGACTGCTCACTGCCGAGGTCGACGGTGATCCACGAGGGGTTGACGAACTCCGAGCCCCAGCGGGTGTCCAGGCGGCCATCATTGGCGTTGGCGGCCTTGAGCGCATCGGGGTTCTCGGTGCTGCTGGCGCTGACCGGCCGGTTCAGCGCGAGGTTGACCGTGCTCTGCGCGAAGGCGCACGGGGCGGCGGTGAGGCCGGCCAGCAGCAGGAACGAGTGTGGCACGCGACGCATGATGGAACTCCATGTTTGGGTTGAGTCGCAGGAAACCACGGTTGTGACCAAGCGGTTTCCTTTCCCAAAACGGACGAGAGCGCCGAATTGGGATGTCGGCCGTAATACCATGATTGAGGGACGAGAGCGTCAATGAATTCGCGAATTCACGAGGAGCATGCCTTTACATGTTCCGAGAGAATTGGCCTCTCGATTCTCAAGAATGAATCACACCCTCACAGGGGCTGGTGGACTCGCGCTTCCAGGGTTTGCCACTCATCTGGAAGGTGTGTGCGTGCATAGCGTCCGAAACGGAACTGATTCGCCCGCCGACGTTGGTGTTCCACAGCGCCGTGTGGATGGCGCGGTGGTCAGTGTAGGTACAGGTGTCGCGGTTCGACGAGAGCGAACGCGACGATGGCCCCACGCTGTTCGAACCGCGACGGATGGATCGCGGTTCGTGCACGAGCGTCAGCGAACGCGCTTCTCAGAGGACAGGCTGCAACGTGAGCTGCAGGCGGCCGTCGGAGGTGCCGATGGCGCCACAGTAGCCGCCCGCCGCGAGGTTGACGATCTGGCTACCGCTGGGGGTGGCCGAGCCCGCCGGCAGGTACCCGTTGAGCTGGAACTGGTTGGGCACGATGTCGAAGGGCGTGCCCGTCAGGTCGATGTTGCCCCGGCCGGTCTGCGAATAGGGAGCCGCGCAGTCGGCCGCACCTCCCAGCCCCTGGCTGTAGACGTAGGTGGTTCCGTAGCGCGCCCAGCCCTCGCTGGTGGAGAAGGTGGTGTCGCCGAGCTCGAGCGCGAGCGTCGCGGGGTCGAAGCGCGCCTTGGTGTACCAGCTCTTCAGCCC
This sequence comes from Cystobacter fuscus DSM 2262, assembly GCF_000335475.2. Lineage (NCBI taxonomy): Bacteria > Pseudomonadati > Myxococcota > Myxococcia > Myxococcales > Archangiaceae > Cystobacter > Cystobacter fuscus. The sequence continues at coordinate 77,464 of NZ_ANAH02000072.1, forward strand.
ACCGGCGGAGGTGTTCGGGCTCTGGCCGTAGTGGGCGTAGTTGGTGGTGCTCCCGGTCTTCGGCAGCGTGAGGTACTCACGAGGCGAGCCCGCCATGTCGTGGCAATACACCTGCACATCCCGGGTTCCATGCACGAGGGAGAGGACGTAGGTGCCATCCGAGGCCGCGGGGTTCTGCTCGCGAACCTTGGCACAGGTGGAAGGCCGCAACGTGAGCTGCAGGCGGCCGTCGGAGGTGCCGATGGCGCCACAGTAGCCGCCCGCCGCGAGGTTGACGATCTGGCTACCGCTGGGGGTGGCCGAGCCCGCCGGCAGGTACCCGTTGAGCTGGAACTGGTTGGGCACGATGTCGAAGGGCGTGCCCGTCAGGTCGATGTTGCCCCGGCCGGTCTGCGAATAGGGAGCCGCGCAGTCGGCCGCACCTCCCAGCCCCTGGCTGTAGACGTAGGTGGTTCCGTAGCGCACCCAGCCCTCGCTGGTGGAGAAGGTGGTGTCGCCGAGATTGAGCGCGAGCGTCGCGGGGTCGAAGCGCGCCTTGGTGTACCAGCTCTTCATTCCACCGGCGGAGGTGTTCGGGCTCTGGCCGTAGTGGGCGTAGTTGGTGGTGCTCCCGGTCTTCGGCAGCGTGAGGTACTCACGAGGCGAGCCCGCCATGTCGTGGCAGTACACATCGACCGGCTGATTGCCAACCGAGATGGTGTATGTGCCATCCCCAGCGAAGGGGTTCTGCGCGCGAACCTCGGCGCAGGTGGAGGCCGCGTGGCCAATGCCCGGCAGCAGCAGCGCGGCCGAGGCGGTCAGCGCCATGCAGAGAGGCTTTCCCTGGGAGAAGGGGAGCGGATGGGTCGTCATGTTCATGTTTGAGGGATCCTTGGGAACAGGCCAGCATCATGTCGGCCTGCCCCAGCGCCAGAGCATTCCGCGTGCCAGCGGCTCGCCCACCTCACCCGGCCCTGCCTGTCTCTTCGAATGGCCGCTGACCACGGCAAGAAGTTGCCGGAGCGGGCTTGCCCCGCCGGCAAGAACTTGCCGCCCGTTCTCGAACCCCAGGTGGTTCCGCTCTCCCGCCTTCGTCAGGCAACTGGCACGGAGGCTGCTCTGGAACGGATGCAGGTCAGTATGATGCTGGCTTGTTTTCCCAAGAACTCCCAGACATGCCATCCCACGCTCGCTCCTCTCCCAACTGGAAGCCTCTCTGGTGGACGTTGGCTGCCGCGGCCCCGCTGCTGCTGCCGGGCCTCGGCCACGCGGCCACCTCTTGTGCCGAGGTTCGCGCGCAGTACCCCGACGCTGGGGATGGCACCTACTCCCTCACCCTCGGCGGCCAGCGGGTGGCGCTCTACTGCCACGACATGGCGGGCACTCCGCGCGAGTACCTCACGCTGCCGAAGACCGGGAGCACCACCAACTACGCCCACTACGCCGAGAGCCTGAACACCTCTGCCAATGGGCTGAAGAGCTGGTACACCAAGGCGCGCTTCGATCCCGCGACGCTCGCGCTCGATCTCGGCGACACCACCTTCTCCACCAGCGAAGGCTGGGTGCTCTACGGAAACACCTACATCTACAGCCAGGGGCTGGGAAATGCGGCCGACTGCGTGGCGCCCAACTCCCAGACCGGCCGGGCCAACATCGACCTGACGGGCACGCCCTTCGACATCGTGCCCAACCAGTTCCAGCTCAACGGGTACCTGCCGGCGGGCTCGGCCACCCCCAGCGGTAGCCAGATCGTCAATCTCACGGCAGGCGGCTACTGTGGCGCCATCGGCACCGCCGACGGCCGCCTGCGTCTCGACTTGCGGTCTGTTTCGGAGCCCACTCCGGAGTTGGTCCACCGCTATAGCTTCACCACCAGTGGGGTCGACTCGGTGAGCGGTGCGAATGCCACCCTCGAGGGGGGCGCCACGATTGCCGATGGCGAGGTGGTCTTGAACGGAGCGGGCGCCTACGTGAACCTGCCCATCGGAGGGACCATCGCGATCCTCCAGGATGCGACCTTCGAAGCCTGGGTGAGGTGGAACTCCACCGAGGCGCAGGTCATGGCGCGCATCTTCGACTTCAATGACAACGTGCGGTCCTCCATGTTCCTGACCTCGTCCAATGGCTCCACGCCTCTCTTCGCCCTCACCACCCCACAGGGCGGAGAGGAACTGGTGCCCGCGAACCACAATCCATTTCCGGTGGGAGTGCTCACCCATGTGGCGGTGACCCTGGACCACACAACGGGGCTCATCCGCTTGTACGTCAATGGCCTGGAGGTGGCGCGGAGTCACACGGACCTCACCCCGGCTCGTCTGGGCACCACCGCGAACAACTGGTTGGGCCGCTCGCTGTCCACGGTGCACCCCTTCTTCAAGGGCTCCATCTCGGAGTTCCGCGTCTACCGGACGGCGCTGTCACCGAGCCGCATCGCCGCCAACTTCAGTGCGGGAGACGCCCCAAGAGAGCTGCGAACGAGCTTCAGCACACGGCCCGCCAACCCCACCAACGTGGACACCGCCTCCTTCATCTTCAGCGCCAACTGGACGGACCTCCATTCCCTGTGCAGCCTGAATGGGGCTGCCTTCCAGCCCTGCACCTCGCCATTTGAAATCCAGTCCCTCTCCGAGGACCTCCATACCTTTCGTGTCCAGGCTCGCGATGTGATGGGCAACGTAGAGGCCTCGCCTGTCACGTACTCCTGGAGGGTGGACAAGACGCCTCCCGAGACGAGCTTCGCCTCGGCTCCCGAGCCAGAGACCCGCCTGCGAAGCCCCACCTTCTCGTTCGTCTCCAGCGAGCCACGCTCCACCTTCGAGTGCAGCCTCGACGCGGCGCCCTTCAGCGAATGCCCCGCTGGCGTCGTCTTTCCTCCACTGGACGACGGCAAGCACCAGCTCGCCGTCCGGGCACGCGATGAGGCCAGCAATGTGGACCCCGAGGCCGCCCACCATGCCTGGACGGTGGATACCGTGGCCCCCATGGAGCCCTCTCTCCAGGAGCCAGCTCCCGGCCAGAAGTTCCTCACCGACAGGCCTCTCTTCTCCGGCACGGCCGAGCCTGGCACGACCGTGACACTCCTTGTCGACGGCATCGACGCCGGCTCGGTTCACGCCGATGCCCGAGGCGTCTGGAGGAGACAACCCGAGGTTCCTCTCCCCTGGGGAACGCACCGCGTCTCGGTCAGTGCCACCGACAGGGCCGGCAACGTCAGCCCCCTTCCCCCCGAGGTGCCCTTCCTCACCTCACGGCGCGGCGCCTACCGCCTGGGCTGCTCCGCCGCCCCTTCCTCATGGCAGGGCTCCTGGCCCTGGGTCCTGCTGGTGCTCGGGCTCCTCCGCCCGCGCTCTCGTTCATGACATGGAGTCCCGTTACATCTGGATAATCGTGGTATGACGTGGGGGAGGGACTCCCTTCACGAATGAGTGCGCGCGCATCCCGATCCTGCGGTACCTGTGGCCACTGCGTGCCCGAGGGCGCGCTGGCGTGCCCTGTCGATGGAACGCTCGTGCCCGACGCGCTGGTGGGCCAGCACCTCGGCGAGTACGTGGTGCGCCAGCATATCGGCAGCGGCGGCATGGGCATTGTCTACGCGGGCGAGCACCTCACGATTGGCCGCAAGGTCGCCATCAAGCTCATCCGCGAGGAGCGCTCCCAGGGGCCCCAGGCCCGCGGGCTGCTGGCCGAGGCCCGCGCGGCCAGCGCCATCCGTCACCATGGCATCATCGACATCTTCGGCTTCGGCCAGCAGCCGGGCGTCGGCCAGTATCTCGTCATGGAGTATCTCGAGGGCAGCCCCCTCGACGTGCTCCTCCAGGCCCGCGCGCCCCTGCCGCTCCCGGAGGCTCTCGCGCTGCTGTGCGAGGTGCTCGACGCGCTCTCCGCCGCGCACTCCGTGGGCGTCATCCACCGCGATCTCAAGCCGAGCAACATCTTCGTTGCCCGGCAGTCCAACGGGACCGAGTCCATCAAGGTGCTCGATTTCGGGCTCGCCAAGCGCAGCACCGCCCCCCAGGGCACCACCGCGCAGACGCACTCGGATGTCGTCGTCGGCACGCCGCAGTACATGGCTCCAGAGCAGGCCCTCTGTGAGGCGGTGAGCCCCCAGACGGATTTGTATGCGGTGGGTGTCATCGCCTTCGAGCTGCTCACCGGGCAGCGGCCCTTCACCGGCCGCTCTCCCATGGAGATCGTCGCCCACCACCTGAGGACACCGCCGCCCGCGCCCTCGTTGTTCGTGGAGCTGCCCCCCGAAGTCGATGCGCTCGTCCTCCAACTGCTCGCCAAGGAGCCCCGGCAGCGTCCAGGCTCGGCCAGCGAGGTGGCCAGCCAGCTCAGGGCCCTGCTCCCGTCACGAGAGGGCTCCAGCCTGTCCTCGGGGGCGAGGAACTCCCAGGCGCTCACCCTCCTCGAGCCACCCTCGGCCGCGCTACCCGCTTCGCCTCCCACGGTGACCCTCCAACCTCCGCCGGTCACGCCGGGCCCCCTGGTGGAGCCACGCCCCGCACCTCCCCAGCGCGGCGCGCTCCGAAGGTGGAGCGCGGTGGCGGGCGGCGTCCTGGCACTGGCATTCGGGGTGGGCGTGGTCATGACTCGCGGGCCCGGGAGGTCGGCCTCCCTCGGTCGCGCACCGCCCCCCGCGGCGCGGCCCGTGACAAGCCCCGCTCTTGCCGAGCCGGTGGTCCGGGTGCCGCGCTCCGAGCCCGAGCCCGAGCCGATCCAGGCTCCCACGCCCGTGCTCACGGCGACAGCCAGGCGTGGAGAGAGCGCGCCCGCCCCCACCAAGAAGAAGGTGCATGCGGCTCCCCCTCGCGCGGCCACTTCCGTGGCCTCCCAGCCGCCCTCCGCACCACCCGAGCCCGCTCAGCAGCCAGCGGCCACCGGTACGCTCCATCTCGTGATGAGAGGCACCTGGGCGGATGTCTGGGTGGATGGGCAGAAGCTCGGGCGTGTGCCGCCCAACCACAGCTACACCCTGACCTCGGGCGAGCATGAGCTCGAGCTGCGCAACCCGGCCTTCTCGCACTATCGGCGGACCCTCGTCATCCCCTCCGGCGGTAGGCTGCAGCACGTCGCGGACCTGGGGGCCGAGGCCCAGTCTCTCTCTCCATGAAGCTCCCCCTTGGGCTGGTGACTCTCCTGCTCGTGTCCGGGGCCGCCTGGGCGCAGACACCAGGGATCGAACGCTACGAGTATGGGGACTTCGAGGCCGCGGCCCGGCTCTTCGAGCAGGAGCTGGCCGAGCCCCAACGGCCCCCCGCGAGCCGGGCGCTGATCCGCATCTACCTGGCCGCCTCCCTGTATGCCCTGGGACAGATGGAGGAGGCTCGGAGGCCGCTGGAGGAACTGGCGCGCGAGCACCCCGAGGTGAGGGTGGATCCCGTGCGTTTCCCGCCAGAGCTGGTCGCGTACGCGGAAGTCATCCGCCAGCAGGTCGAGTCCGAGCAGCAGCTCGCCACGCGAGAGCAAGAGCTCGAGAAGGCGCGAGAGGCGGAGCGGCGGCGTGCCGCCCGCGCGGCCCCCATCTCCCTGAGGCCGGAGGCGCTCGGCCTCTTCGAAGCCGTGGATCAGCAGTGGACCTTGGGAGTGGGGCTCGCCTTCCAGCGCGAGTCCCTGGAAGGCAGCGCCCGGGTGCTGCTGGGCGCTTCCCCGGCCTTCCATCTGCAAGGCGGAGTACTGCCGGGCCAGGGAACATTGAGGCCCTTCCTGGGCTTGCGAGCCAGCCTGATACCAGGGCTCGACACCTATGGAGCGGGGCCCGTGGTCGGTGCGCGCATCGCGCTGCCAGCCGGCCTCGTGGGCGTGGTAGACGTCGGAGCCGACTACTTCTTCACCCGCCAGGACGAGCTCTATCGCTTCGCCGTCACGGTCCAGGCGGGGCTCGGTTTCGCTCTACACCTGCCGTGACAGAAGCCCGGTCGCGAATGGAAGGGAGTTCATGCCAAGGGATCCATCAGCTCAGGGCGACGCCCTGGAAACCGTGAGCATGGAGGGGCCCTTGGTTCGTGCGTACCAGCCGCCAGTCCGGCTGCGCGTCGCATTGATCTCGAGCCATGGTGGAAACAAGGTGACGCGTCTGCTCTTACCGGACACACCGCTCATCGTGGGGCGCGCTCCGGCCGCGGGGCTCCGCATCGATGACCAGACCCTGTCGCGAGAGCACGCCCGGTTTCTCCTCTCCGGCTCGCGGGTGCTGGTGGAGGACCTCGGCTCGAAGAACGGCACCTTCTTCGCTGGCGGCCGCGTCTCCCGCGTCGAGCTCACGATGGGCGATGAGGTCGTCCTGGGCGCCGTTAGCCTTCAGGTGCAGGCCCTCGGAGCCAAGGGGGACTCCCTCGGCCTCGTTCGGGAAGAGCTGATCCGGCACCGCCTGGAGGAGGAGCTCACGCGCGCACGGCAGTTCCACCGCCCCTTCGCCCTGCTCCTGGTGCGCGCTCTCACCCCAGGGGGCGCCACCCCACCCGAGCGGGAAGAGGGCGCTTGGATCGCGGCCGTGCGCGGTCACCTCCGCTCGGTCGATGTCATGTCGCTCTACGGCTCCAGCGCGCTCGAGGTGTTGCTGCCGGAGACGGGCGCGGAGGAGGTCCATCGCATCGCCCGGGCCATCACGGCCTCACGCGCGGGCGGGGTCGGCCAGCTGCTCGTGGGCCTTGCCCTCTACCCGGCTTCCGGCGGCACCGCGGACGCGCTGTTCGAGGCCGCTCGTGAGGCCGCCCACCGCGCCTCGCCCGAGCAACCCGTGGAGAGCGGTCCAGCCGCGTTGCTCGTGAGGGGGGAGAGCCCGGAGGGGGCCATCATCGCGGGCCAGATGATGCGCCCGGTGCTCGAGACGGTGGCCAACGTCGCCACCTCGCGCATCCCCGTCATCCTCCACGGCGAGACCGGTACGGGCAAGGAGGTGCTCGCACAGCTGATCCACGAGAGTGGTCCGCGCAAGGGCCGGCGCATCGTCCGCGTCAACTGCGGGGCCATCCCGAGGGACCTGGTCGAAAGCACCCTCTTCGGGCACGAGCGGGGGTCCTTCACCGGTGCCCTGCAACAGCAGAAGGGCGTGTTCGAGGAGGCCGATGGCGGCACGGTCTTCCTGGACGAGGTCGGCGAGCTGCCCCCCGCGGCGCAAGCCTCGCTGTTGCGCGTGCTCGAGGTGGGGGCCTTCAACCGTGTGGGCTCGAACCGAGAGCTCGAAGTGGACGTGCGCATCGTGGCGGCGACGCACCGCGACCTCGAGGCCATGGCGGAGGCGGGCACGTTCCGGTCCGATCTCTATTACCGGCTCAGCGGCGTGGTCATCGAGATTCCTCCGCTGCGTGAGCGAGGGGACGAGATCGAGCCGCTGGTGCGGAGGTTCCTGCACGCGGCCAACAAAGCCAATGGCCGTCGAGTCGAGGGCATTTCTCCGGAGACGCTCGCGCTCCTCGAAGCCTACTCGTGGCCCGGCAACGTCCGTGAGCTACGCAATGTGATTGAACGCGCGGTGGTCGTCACCCAGGGCGTGCTCATCGGGCCGGAAGCCCTGCCCGCGCGAGTGCGTACGGGGGGGCACCGTCCCGAAGCGGCTCCGGGCAAGGGCTCGGCACCGGCACCGGCACCGGCGGCGCTGGAGCCGGAGCAGGCGCGGGAGAAGGTGAATCAGTTCGAGGCCAGAATGCTCGAGGAGGCTCTCGCCGCGACCGGCTGGAATCGAACGGAAGCCGCGAAGAAGCTGGGCATGGCGGTACGGACGTTGTCGTATCGGATGAAGGTGCTGGGCGTGAAGAAGCCCGAGTAGGGCGGAGGGGGCTTGCCCCGGTGACGTGGGGCCGGGGGGCGGTTCGTCGACGAGCGAGTGGCCGACGGGCCCCCTGGCCCCGGCGCGCCGCTTACTGGACCTCGAGCTCACCAGTGGCTGCTGTGGCACCGCCGGATCTCCAGAGGTCGCCGCCACGCCCCAGCGGGCTGAGTGTGCTGTCCGGGCTAGCTCAAGGGGTTGGACGAGACGTGGTCGAAGGCTTTGCGGACCAGGTGGAAGGGAAGGACGAGCTCCCCGTATTGCGCACCCCAGGGGTCGAGGATGGTGACTTCCCTCGTCTTCATGTTCACTTCCTTTCCGGGCTCGAACCGGTGCCAGTGGCCTCGCGCCTCGCCTTGCCACCGCCCGTCTTGAAGAGCGCCTGCCCCCGACCAGGGACATGCTCGGTGGACTTCCTCGCGCCTTGCAGCGAGGAGTAGTCATGTGCCGGCGCGGAGTCGAAACTGGCCGGGACCTCCTGCCGCGGCTCTGGCTCGCCGTGGGGAGCCGCGGGACTGCATGGTGATTGGGGAGGATTGACCCGTGGCGTATTGCTCGAAGCAACGGTGGTGGGTATCGCGGCTCCGGGGCTCGACATGGACACAGAGGGCATGGTGATGGCTCCGCGCGAGAAGGTAGGAGTGGACGCTCTCGCCATGGCGGCAAGGCAAAGACGATGCTCGCCCTGTCGGCCAAGTATCCGCCATGAGCGGCTCGCTCAACCACCGTCATGTTCGCATATGCGCCATGCATTCCTGCATGCATCCGGCCCGGCCCAATGGCAATCGTCTGGCGAAAGTTTTCGATAGGCCCTCGTTCCAAAGCTTGTTTTCGGGAGGTCGTGTCCTCTCCAACCCCTCCTTCCGCTCCTGGATGGCGCCCACCGCCTGTTCCTGTCGCCCGACGGCCAGCTGGGCCTCGTCCCCTTCGCCGCCCTTCACGATGGCCAGCACTTGCGTTTCTTCTCCACGGTGCGCGCGGACCTGGCGGAGCGTCCCTGGACGCCGCTGCCCGGCACCCGCCGGGAGGCCGAGACCATCCAACGTCTGTTTCCCCAGGCCCAACTCTTCCTGGGCGCCGAGGCCACCAAGCAACGGCTGCTGCAACTGGAGACCCCCGGGGTGCTGCATCTGGCCACCCATGGCTTCTTCCTCAAGGGCTCCTCCGAGGTCGTCCCGGAGGAGCCCTCCGGGCCCGCGGGCTCACGCGCCGTGGGCCACTTCATCGGCTCGAGCCCACCCGCGTGGGGACGCCCTCGGTTAAAGTGTTCCAAGGCTCGGTTCTCTGTAACCCAGGGGGGTGGATGTGCGGCGGGTTCTCGGATGGATGATGGTCGTTGTCCTGTGCTGTGCGGCGGGAGCCGTGGCGGAAGCGGCGCCCCCGGAGCCGCGGCTGGCGCGGGCGCAGACGGCCCTCAACGAGGCCATCGCGTTCTACGAAGCGGGCAGGTATGCCGACGCCATCGGGCGGGGAGAGCAGGCACTGGCGCTGCGGGAGGCGGTGCTCGGCGGCAAACATCCCGAAGTCGCCACGTGCCTGGACGTGCTCGGCTACTTCCGCCTGCTTCAAGGGGACTTCGCCCGGGCCGAGTCACTGCTTCAGCGCGGGCTCGAGCTTCGCAAAGCGGGCCTCGGCGAGAACCATCCCGACGTGGCCAGCTCGCTCGATCACCTCGGGACGCTCTACAAGCTCCGGGGGCTGTACGACCGGGTCGCGCCCCTCTACGAGCGCGCGCTCGCCGTCCGGGAAGCGGCCCTCGGCAAGAACCATCCCGACGTCGCCGTTTCGCTCAACAACCTGGCCCTCTTCTACTCCGAGCGGGGACAATTCGCCCGGGCCGAGCCTCTCCACGAGCGCGCGCTCGCCCTCTGGGAAGCGGCGCTCGGCAAGAACCATCCCAAGGTCGCCGCCTCGCTCAACAACCTCGCCCTGCTCTACACGACCCAGGGATTGTACGCGCGGGCCGAGCCCCTCTACGAGCGCGCGCTCGCCATCCTGGAAGCGACCCTCGGCAAGAACCATCCCGACGTCGCCCAGACGCTCAACAACCTGGCCCTGCTCTACGCAACCCAGGGATTCTACGAGCGGGCCAGGCCGCTCACCGAGCGCACGGTCACCATCTACGAAGCGGTGCTCGGCAAGCACCACCCCCGCTTCGCCACCGCGCTCAGCAACCTCGCCCTCCTCTATGCGTCCCTGGGGCAGTACTCCCAAGCCGAGCTCCTCTATGAGCGTACTCTCGCCCTCCTGGAAGAGGCCCTCGGCAAGAACCATCCCGACGTCGCCGCCTTGCTCCACAGCCTCGCCACCTGCTACGTGGCCCAGGGGGCATACGCCCGGGCCGAGCCTCTCCACGAGCGCGCGCTCGCCCTCCGGGAAGCGGCCCTCGGCAAGGACCATCCCGACGTCGCCGCCTCGCTCCACGGCCTCGCTGGCGTCTACACGGACCAGGGGTTGTACGCGCGGGCCGAGCCCCTCTACGAGCGCGCGCTCGCCCTCCGGGAAGCGGCCCTCGGCAAGAACCATCCCGACGTCGCCGCCTCGCTCAACAACCTCGCCAACCGACGTCGCCGCCTCGCTCAACAACCTCGC